>NZ_CALHGC010000411.1 GCF_938029485.1 uncultured Treponema sp.
TGATATCCGAACTCCAAAGCTTATTTACTTCCTTCACGGCAAATTTGTCCTTAATCACATTTTGTTTAATTATTTTTTCCTGTTGCACCATTTTGCTCCTTTTACCCTGCCTTTTTTCTGTCTCCTTTCGCTATTAAGCCATTCTCTTTCATAATTCGGGCAATTTCCCATCCGGTCGTTTTGATATGCTCCCGCTCGCGTGCTTTTTTTGATCCGTATGCGCCCATGGTTTCCCTTATGTTCGGCAAATGGTGGAGTGATAAAGGGTTTATCCTATACTATTATGATACATATATTACTCGCCATTATTTATGCAGCATTTATCAGTTTGGGGCTACCGGATGCTCTGTTGGGTGCTGCATGGCCGGCAATATACGGAGAACTTTCCGTCCCGGTATCCTATTCGGGAGTTATCTTTATGATCATTGCAGGCGGTACTATTGTTTCCAGTCTGCAGAGCGACCGGCTGACGAAGACATTCGGAGCCGGAAAAGTTACGGCATTCAGCGTTTTATTGACAGCTATTGCGCTGTTCGGGTTTTCAGTTAGCCATTCGTATATTGTGCTGTGTTTGTGGGCGATACCCTACGGACTCGGCGCCGGAAGCGTGGATGCCGCCCTGAACAATTATGTTGCACTGCATTATGCAAGCAGACACATGAGCTGGCTGCACTGTATGTGGGGTGTCGGCGCTTCGATAGGACCGTATATCATGGGGGCGGTTTTGACCGGCGGACAGGCGTGGAATATGGGCTATCGGTATATTGCCCTGTTGCAGACCGGTTTAACGGCTATCCTGCTAGTAAGCCTGCCGCTTTGGAATAAACAGCAAGGCGAGCCCGGCAATGCGGATGAGGATATAAAGGAGCCGCCGCTTTCGCTTCGGCAGGAGTTGTTTTATTCTTGCTTTCGCTTGGAAAAATTCCGATGTCTCTGCTCGGTCTGGGCTTAATCGGGTTGGGCTGTGCGCCAATTTATCCTTCGATTATCCATGCGACACCTGTGTGTTTTGGAAAAGATAAGTCTCAGGCAATGATAGGGGTGCAGATGGCATCTGCATACACGGGAACCTGCCTGATGCCGCCGGTGTTCGGGCTGGTTGCAAACCATATCGATGTTGCACTGATGCCGGTTTATTTGGCGGTTATTTTAATCCTGATGATCATCATGCACGAAAAAATGCTCAAGAAAACAGCAGCGGAACGGCGGTAATCGACACAAAGATTCCGCAAAACCGTAATACGTCTTCCTTGACGTAACGGTTCTTTTTCCGTATACTGTCAAAACCCTGTTTAAGGGAACCCCATCGGTAAATCCGAATTGGGTTGTTTTTATTGCCAACTTAGCTCACCTGGCAGAGCAGCACCCTCGTAACGTGCAGGTACTCGGTTCAAGTCCGAGAGTTGGCTTTTTTATCTTTTTCCTTTTAATTTCTTCACTAATCCTTATATATTGTGAGACATCCTAAAAAAAAATTAGTTTTTTGCGTTTTTTTGCTTGTTTTTGCGGTGAACCGTGCTATACTGGTACAAGGGTATTGCAGTATGAGTCAGACACGGTTTGTCGTAAAAGGCGATTTTGTATCGGCGGTAACAAAAGACCGTCTTGTAGCACATCCGAATGCGTATGCACTGTGCGAAAACGGACGGATACTTGATTTTGTCGATACATTGCCGGAAGGACAGTGGGAGCGTGTCCCCTGTTTTGATTTTTCCGGTATGCTGATTGTCCCCGCCTGTGTTGACTTACACGTTCATGCGCCGCAGTATGCATTCCGCGGAATGGGGATGGAGCTTGAACTCATCGATTGGCTGAATACCTATACCTTTCCCGAAGAAGCGAAATATGCCGATGCTGATTACGCTTTGCAGAGCTATCGGCTTTTTACCGATGATCTTGAAGCAAGTCCGTCCTGCCGCGCGGTCATTTTCGGTACCATTCATAACAGCGGTAATCTTGTGTTGGCAGACTTGCTGAAAGCTAAAAAGATGCCGTGCCTCGTCGGTAAGGTGAATATGGATCGGAATGCGCCCGACTACTTATGCGAAACGGCGGAATCTTCTTTTGCCGCGACCCAAGCCTTTGTTGATTCATTTAAAAATGATGATACTGTTGCTCCTATTATAACGCCCCGCTTTGTGCCTTCGTGTACGCCCGCTTTAATGGATAATCTCGGCAAGCTGGCAGCAGCCCGGCACTTGCCTATACAGAGTCATCTTTCGGAAAATAAAAAAGAAATCGCATGGGTGAAGGAACTTCATCCCGAATGCAAAAACTATGCCGAAGTGTACGACCGCTACGGCCTTTTAACCGATAAAACCATCCTCGCTCATTGTGTGCATCCTACCGACGAAGAAATAGAATTGCTGATTCGGCGCGGCACGTACATTGCGCATTGTCCCGAATCGAATATCAATTTAACCAGCGGCATTGCCCCGATTGCGCGTCTTTTGGATGCGGGCGTTCATATCGGGCTCGGCTCAGATGTGGCTGCCGGTTCTCAACTGTCTCTTTTTAAAGCGATGATGTCGGCGCTTCAAGTTTCAAAAATGCGGCGGTATTTTTATGAAGGAGAGCGTGCACTTTCCGTATCGGAGGCCTTATACCTTGGAACGAAAGGCGGCGGTTCCTTCTTCGGAGATACCGGCAGCTTTGAAAAAAACTTCTGGTTTGACGCAGTGGTGATTGATGACTCTCACTTTAGTGCGCGTGCCGATTTTTCCGTTGAGCAGCGGCTGGAACGTGCGCTCTATTTAACGGAACGACACAACATGGTTGCAAAATTCGTGCAAGGCCGTTGCGTATGGGATAAACGGGAGGAGCTATAATATGGATGAAAAAAGGTTTATCGATATTGCGGCAGGGCGGGTAAAAGCCGATCTGGTGTTAAAAAACGCTTTTGTGCTTAATGTGTTTACCAAAGAGTTTATTAAACAGGATGTTGCGATAGCGGACGGGTATATCGCCGGAGTCGGACAGTACGAAGGTGTTGTAGAAAAAGATTTAACCGGCAAGTTCGTGTGTCCGGGGCTTATCGATGCGCACTTGCACATTGAGTCCACGATGGCGTCCCCGCGGAATTTTGCTCGGCAGGCTCTCCGCTACGGTACTACCGCCGTTATTGCCGACCCGCACGAAATTGCCAACGTCGCGGGCGTTGACGGTATCCTCTATATGCTGGAAGATGCGCGGAAGGCGGTGTTTGCCGGTACGAACCAGCCGCTTGTTTCCATCTATTTTATGATTCCTTCCTGCGTGCCCGCCACCGATTTTGAGCACACCGGCGGCGCTATTACCGTCTATGATATAGAAAAACTGCTGGACGAACCGAACGTACTCGGCCTCGGCGAGATGATGAACTATCCGGCAGTCATCGGCGGGGATGAAGCCGTATTGAAAAAGATATCCGTCGCTCGGGAAAAGAAAAAGATATGCGACGGTCATGCGCCGTGCGTGCGCGGCCGCGATTTACAGGCATACTGCGCCGCCGGTATCCGTACCGATCACGAATGCGCTTCCTACGATGAAGCATTTGAAAAATTGCAGCAGGGAATGTACATCCTGATACGCGAAGGTTCTTCCGCGCAGGATTTGGAGCCAATTGTACGTGGAATGCTGGAGCATAAGACTGATACAAGCCGCTTTGCGTTCTGTACCGACGATAAAAAAATGAGCGATATTTTAGCGAACGGACACATCAATAATAATGTACGCAAAGCGGTGTCGCTCGGATTATCGCCGGAAGATGCGCTGTGTATGGCGAGCTTTCATGCGGCGCAGTGTTACGGTTTGAGCGGCAGAGGGGCTATCGCTCCGCGTCACTATGCGGATATTGTCGTATTTGATAATATAACGGACTTTTCAATTGATTCGGTGTATAAGGCCGGTATTGAAGTTTCTTCCGTTCCTATGGCGCAAGAAACGGAATCGACGGCGGCAGAGGAACCCTCTTCGTTCTCTATTAAACGGATTACCGACAGTGTTCATGTTGTTCCCGTGTCTCGGAGTGCCTTTAGCGCCGACCGGTTTATGCCGTCGGGTTCCGATAATTTCCATGTTATCGGAATGCAGCGGGGAACCCTTTTTACGAAGCATCTGGTGTTTCCGCGGCAGGAATGCGCCGAGATGCTCAAAGACGGCAAGCTCTGTTATTTGGCGGTGCTGGAGCGGCACAAGAACACCGGCAATATCGGCCGTGCTTTGCTGCACGGTTACGGAGTGTCGAACGGAGCCATCGCGTCGAGTATCGGGCATGATTCGCACAATATCATCGTCGCCGGTTCAAATGCGGCCGATATGCACCGTGCCGTTGAAGAAGTAATCGATATGAAAGGCGGTGTGGCTGTTATTCAGAACGGCACGGCGCTCAGCAAGTTTGCACTGCCGATTGCCGGTTTGATGAGTGCTATGGAACCGGTGCAGCTCGCCGACTGTATTCACGACGCGGCCGAGAAAGCGCATACTATCGGCGTATACCCCGAAGTTGAACCGCTGATCGGGTTATCGTTCCTTGCGCTGCCGGTTATCCCCGAATTAAAATTGACGGATTCCGGTTTGTTCGATGTAGTAAAATTTCAGTTTATATAGGGAGGTAAAAATGATAGTTGGAAAAGCGGTGCCCCGTGTCGATGCTTACGATAAGGTAACCGGCAGGGCAAAGTATGTTGACGATTATTTTCACAGTGATTTTTTAGTCGCAAAGGTATTGCACAGTACCATCGCGAACGGACTGGTAAAAAAAATCGATACGAGCGCTGCGGAGAAAATCCCCGGCGTGGTTAAGATTGTTACCTGTTTCGATGTGCCGGACATTTGTTTCCCGACTGCGGGACACCCGTGGTCTACCGAGGAGGCACATCAGGATATTGCCGACCGAAAGCTGCTCAACAGAAGAGTACGGTATTACGGCGATGATGTTGCAGCCGTTATTGCGGAAGATAATGTGGCCGCCGAACGCGCGTTAAAGGCTATCACCGTTGAATATGAAGAATATCCGCCTATTCTGGATGTGCATCAAGCGATGTCCCCCGAAGCAACCGTATTACACGAAGCGTTCCCGGGCAATGTGCTGAAGCATACGGTGTTTAGCGTGGGCGAGTATGAGGAAACGCCGGATGATCCCGATACGGTCATGTTTGAAGGCGATTATGCGGTCTCTCCGATTTCTCACTGTCATATCGAAAATCCCGGCTCGTATGCCTATATGAAGGGCGGAAAAATTATCGTGGTGTCTTCCACGCAGCTGCCTCACATTTGCCGCCGTGTGTGCGGACAGGCGCTCGGTATCGACTGGGGAAAAATACGGGTTATCAAGCCGTATATCGGCGGCGGCTTCGGCAACAAGCAGGATATCCTGTATGAGCCGCTGAATGCCTACCTTTGTACGGTGGTCGGCGGACGGTGCGTACAGCTGTCCGTTTCGCGGGAAGAGACCTTTATGTGTACCCGCACGCGCCATGCGATGGAATTCCACATGAAGACAACAGTGCGGAAGTCGGACGGCAGGTTCATTTCGCGCAAAATGCTCTGCTATTCTACAAAGGGCGGTTACGCTTCGCACGGACACGCCATTACCGCGAATGCCTCCAACGAGTTTAAACAGCTCTATTCGGCGGAAAAGGGAATCATTTCCGAAGCGTATTCCGTGTTTACCAATCATATTACCGCAGGGGCTATGCGCGCGTATGGGATTCCGCAAGCGGATTTTGCTCTTGAATCTTTTATGGACGATATGGCGCTCAAACTGAATATGGATCCTGTTGATTTGCGGCTCAAGAACTGTATGCGGGAAGGGTACGAAGATCCTGTTACAAAGATTAGAGCAAACTCGGATGGGCTCTATCAGTGCTTGCAGAAAGGCCGCGAGGTATTCCACTGGGATGAGCTGCGGAAAAAGTATGCAAATCAAACAGGGCCGGTACGCCGCGGTGTCGGAGTTGCCTGTTTTAACTACAAAACCGGCGTTTACCCCATCTCGCTCGAAACTGCCTCCGCCCGTATTGTGCTCAATCAGGACGGCAGTATTCAAATTCAGATGGGTGCGACGGAAATAGGACAGGGCGCCGATACGGTGTTCTGCCAGATGGCTGCCGAAGTGCTCTCGCTGCCGATGGATAAGGTCTATATTTTTTCCGAACAGGATACCGATGTCAGCCCGTACGACAGCGCGGCCTATGCTTCTCGTCAAACATACGTGAGCGGCAAGGCGATTAAAAAAACTGCCGAATCACTTAAACGAAAGATATTAGACTATGCGGCGTGGATGCTCGATATGAAGGCCGATGAGATTGATCTGCAGCATGAAAAAATTATTGTCCGCAGTACCGGCGAAGAGCGGCTCACCTTGGAAGAGGTCGCAATGGAAAGCTGCTATAGTATGAAGGAATCCAATCACCTCAGCGCGGAAGAAACGTCGCATTGTACCGATAACTGTTTTTCGTTCGGTGCAACCTTTGTTGAGATTGAGGTTGACATACCGGTCGGCAAAATCAAGGTACTGAATATTTTGAACCTGCACGACAGCGGTACGCTTATCAATCCGCAGCTGGCTGCAGCTCAGGTACACGGCGGCATGGGAATGGGACTCGGCGCTGCGACTGCCGAACAGATGCTTTACGATAATAAAGGCAAGCTGCTGAACGGGAACCTTTTGGACTATAAGCTGCCGACGGCGATGGATATTCCCGACTTACACGAGCTGTTTATCGAAAATGCCGACCCCACCGGCCCCTTCGGGAATAAATCACTGGGCGAGCCGCCGATTATTTCGCAGCCGCCGGCAATCCGCAATGCGCTGCTCCATGCGACGGGTGTTGCCATTAACAAGCTGCCGCTTAATCCTCAGCGGCTTTTTGAAGCGTTCAGCGAGAGCGGGCTGCTGAAGGAGGTAATCTAATATGTACGATATGGAAAGTTTTTATCAAGCGACATCCATCGCCGATGCCGTAAGCGCCTTAGTCCGTACCGAAAATCCGGTTATTCTTGCCGGCGGCACCGACGTGCTGATTCAAATGCGGGAAGGTAAACTTGCCGGACGGAATGTCGTGTCTATTTTCGGCATCCCCGAATTGCGCGGCGTGAGCATAGATGAGGAAGGTACTATCCGCATCCGTCCGCTGACGGTCTTTAGCGAATTAACCGGAAGCCCCATCGTGCAAAAGCACTTACCGATGCTCGGCTATGCAGCCGATCAGGTCGGCGGGCCTCAAATACGGAATATGGGAACGGCAGGCGGAAATATCTCCAACGGTGTAACCAGTGCCGACACCGCGCCGAGCCAGCAATGCTATAACTCGGTTGTCGAAATTACCGGCCCGGACGGAGTGCGGCTGGTTCCCGTGCAGGAGTTTTACGTCTCCGCCGGAAAAGTTGTGCTGCAAAAAGGCGAGTTGGTAACATCCTTCCTCATTAAAAAGAAGGACTACGAAGGCTTTACCGGCGATTACATCAAGTATGCGATGCGTAATGCGATGGATATTGCGAACTTGAGCTGTGCCTCCCTTGTAAAAACCAAACGGGAAAACGGCGCATTAAAAATCGACGAGGTGCGTATGTGTTTCGGCGTTGCCGCTCCGGTACCGCTCCGCTGTAAAAATACCGAGGCTTTTTTAACCGGTAAAGAAATCAACGATGCATTATATGAAGGCTTGCAGGAAGTGCTCCTCACGGATATCAATCCCCGTGACTCGTGGCGCGCGTCAAAAGCGTTCAGAGTTAATACCGCCAAGCAAATAGCGGTGCGATCTTTACGGAAAGCTGTCGAGCGGCAGGAGGTGTAAGCATGTTAAAAATTATTAGTATGAAGGTGAACGGGAAGCAGCGCGAACTTGCCGTTGATGTTCGGGAATCGCTTGCCGACGCGCTTCGCAATAGGCTTGCGTTGACCAGTGTTAAAAAAGGCTGTGAAGTAGGAGAATGCGGCGCCTGTACCGTGTTGGTGGATGGAGTGTCCGTTGACAGCTGTATTTACCTTGCAGTCTGGGCGGACGGTAAGAGTATTTTGACGGTTGAAGGCTTGCAGGGTGAAAACGGAGAACTCAATCCGATACAGCAGGCCTTTATCGATGAAGCGGCGGTTCAATGCGGCTTCTGTACCCCCGGCCTTATTCTGACGGCGGTAGAAATTGTCGGCAGCGGAAAGCTGTATACACGGGAGGAGCTGCGTAAGCTTATCTCCGGACACCTGTGCCGCTGCACCGGCTACGAAAACATCCTCCGCGCGGTCGAAAAAGCGATGAAGCAAAACCTTGAACGAAAATAAGCAACTGAAAAAGGCAGGAGCGTCGGAGTATTAAACCCTCGTACAAATGAAAAAGGCCGGAGCGTAAGGTTCGGTTTGAGTGTGGGGTTGCCGTTACTGACATTCTGCCATCAATGTCATCGTTCTTTCGGCAATGCGCGGGAGCTGCTTCAACATATCCTGCGAGACGGCTGTGTAATTGCGGATCAATTCGGCAGGGCTGCTGCCGAAGCGCTGGCGTTCCAGCCTAGCGTAAAAAATGCAAAACAAATCGGTTATTTCCCGCTTCGGTGCAAATACTTTCATAAGAATTTCCGTCAATTCGGTGTAGGTTGCGCTCAAAAAATACGCTTCATCTTTTGGCAGAACTGCAAGGGTTGTGTCCGTACATAAGGCGTGTATATATTCACGGAGACAACGGTCAATGTTTGCATACCACGTCTCTACATCAGCGATTGCGTTTGTGAAAATCGGGTCGATACCGAGAGCAGTGTCATGCGGCGGTAAGTGTTTTTGAATCTTTCGCGCGTCTTTATATAATCGTTTTAGCTGTTTACGCAGTGCGGCAAGTCGCTTTTTGGGCGTATTGTGTGTTTTTTTTCCTAGTTTTCTAAGCAGTACCCATGATGCGGTGCCGAGAGCCGCAAGACAACCGATGCCAACGATAGCCGCACCGTATAATAAAAAATCGGTTCCCGGAGGCAGCAGCGGCGGCTTCGGCGGCTGGAGGCTTATCCGTTCACCGGTTCCCAAAAGCGAAGAGACGGAGATTGCCGGAAGTTTATTCTTTAGTTGTAAGAAAGTAAGATCGGGAAATTCAATATCGCCCGTTTCCCATGGAACAAAAGTAATAGCGAGATAGTGCCCTGCTTCCCGTGTAACAATCCGGATTTCGTTGATTGTCATTGCGTTGTTTTGCGTAATGTTTTTGAGCGGAATGGGGATATCAACAGTAAAGCCATGGCCGGTTAAAGCCTCATATTCTTGTTCGGATAGTAAAAAGAAGAATTGCGCCGTATCACCGACAAAGATATGCTGAGGAATCAGTATGCCGCTCATAGTATCGTATCCGCCGACTGCCGGTACCGGTTAATGGGATGAATGCCGTATTTGCCGGTTAAAAAAAATTGATTTAAGATCTTTACCGTATTGCCGTTGTACGGAAGCACGAGCGGATATGCCCCGCAGCGGATGCAGGTATTTTCCCATAACTGCGTCTCTTCGGCTGCGCGGCGAATCCTATCCTGTTGAAATCGGTGAGAATTGGTCGGCAACAGCCGCTCAAGTCCCGTTTCGGGGTCGGTAAAGCGGACTATTCCTGCTGCAGGTAACGCCTCATCATAGGGGGCGGTAATGCGGACGGCGGCAACATCATGGCGGCGCGCCAATAGTCCCAACTCTTTTTCAAAATTTTCTACTTTAAAATCGGATAAGATGATAACGAGCGCCCGTTGCCGAAGCAGCTTTGCAGCTGCTTCAAGCGCAGGGACTAAGGATGTTCCTTTGTTTTTTCTTCCTGAAACGGTAATCTGTTCCAGCGCATTCAGTATATGCAAACACGGTTCTCTGCCGCGCCGGAGCTGAAATACCCGCGCAATCGATCCGTCAAAAGCAAGAAGTCCCGTGTAGCTGTGCAGGTGTTCCGCTGCAAAGGTAATCAGCGCCGCCGTCTCCAACAGTTTTTCTTGCGGCGAATGAACAGCGCTGCCTACTTTCATCGATGCCGACACATCGGCAATCAGCAAAAGCATCAAGTCCCGTTCTTCACGATAGAGCTTCACAAAGGTTTTGGTGCTGCGAGCCATCAAGTTCCAATCGATATTTCGAATGTCATCGCCCGCTTCATATTCCCGCAGCGCATCAAACTCAATACCTCTACCGCGGAAATGACTGCGGAAACTTCCGTTCTGCATTCCTTGGGCGATGGAGAGAGCCGCCAGCTGTAGTTGTTTTGACTGTTCCGCTAAATAACCGGTTTTCATCTGCCCCGTATTTGGAACCGGCAGCCATCCTGTGAAATTCTTTACGGATGCCGGTTCTTGTAAGGCCTTGCTGTTTACATAACTTCAAGGAAGGGTACGAGTACGAGCCCTGTCGCATTTTTAAGTACGATATATACCGCTTTTGCAAGTGCGAGCCGGGTTGCTGCAACATCGGGATTTTCTGCGGCAAGAATGGGACAGTCATGATAGAAACGGCTGAACAGCTTGCAGACATCATAAAGGTAGCTTGTTATGAACATCGGTGCATACTGAGCCGCCGCTTTGTCGACTTGTGCAGGGAATTCTTCCAGTTTTTTCAGCAATTCCCACTCTATATCGGAGCTGAGCAGTTCCGGCTTACAAACACCGGTCTTTGCCTTTTTACCTTCTTCCGTATCGGCCTTACGCAAAATAGAAGAAATACGTGCACCCATGTATTGGATATAGGGGCCGGTATTTCCATTGAACGAAAGGGATTCCGAAGCGTTAAAAAGCATATCTTTCATTGCATCCACTTGAAGCAGGAAGTAGTGCAATGCTCCTAGTGCGATTTTTTCCGCGACTTCTTCGGGATTTCCTACCGCATCTTCGCGTCCTTTAGAAGCAATCTCCTTTAACGCGCTGTTTTTTAATTCCGTAATAAGGTCATCCGCATCGACAACGGTACCCTCGCGGCTTTTCATTTTACCTTCCGGTAAGTTTACCATACCGTAGGCAAGGTGATATAAACCGGCATACCATTCGTAACCGAGTTGCTTCATTATATAGAAAAGCACTTTAAAATGATAAATTTGCTCGTTAGCTACTACGTAGATGAGTTTGTCAAACGGCCATTCGCCGTGGCGGGTTATCGCAAGTCCGATATCCTGTGTAATATACACCGATGTTCCGTCTCCGCGCAACACTAATTTCTTTTCAAACCCGATCGGTTTAAGATCTATCCAAATGGAGCCGTCCTCATCTTTATAGAAGATACCTTTTTTTAGGCCTTCCATAATTTCGGCGCGCCCTTTGCGGTATACATCGCTTTCAAAGAAAAGCTTATCAAATGAAACACCTGTGCGTTCATAGGTTTGCTGAATACCCTGCAACGCCCAATCGTTCATCGTCTTCCACAATTTTACCGTTTCGGGGTCGCCCGCTTCCCACTTGCGCAGCATTTCCTGTATTTCTTCTTCGGCTTCGGGATGGTCTTTACTGTACTTGTGGTACTGAACATACATATCGCCGACGAACTTATCGGGCTTGATTCCTTCTTTTATCGGATCGATACCGTTGCCGAAGAGTTGGTATGCAAGCATCGATTTGCAAATGTGCACGCCGCGGTTGTTGATGATGTTGGTTTTGTATAAATCCGCTCCGCTGAATTGCAGGATGCGGGAAATACTTTCGCCGAGGGCGTCATTACGCAGATGACCGAGGTGCAGCGGCTTATTGGTATTGGGGCTTGAAAACTCAACCATAATTTTCTTACCGGTAAAGGTATCGGTTTTACCGTAGTTTTCGTTTTGCCGGATAATCGTGTCGAGAATTTGAGCGGCCGTTTCACCCTTGGGTAAAAAGACATTAATATACGGCCCTACCGCTTTAACCTCTCCTTTGCCTTGCACTGTAGAATCAGCTTGTATCTTGGGTAACAGTTCCGCGGCGATTTTAGCGGGGGCGGAACGCAATATTTTTGCAAAACCGAAAAGCGGAAAACCCAAATCACCCAGATTCGGATCGGGGGGTGTTTCCATTGTTATCCGTTCTGCCGTAACGGCTTCCGCTCCTGCAGGTAGCATCGATGTTAATGCGCGTGCAATACTTTCTTTCCATAATAGCCGTGTATTGTTCATAGTAACCTCACTTGCGGGAACTGCTAAAAACTTTCGATTTTAGAAACGCCCTTGTGTTGATTTATTTAAAAAACCTCCGGAACTATCGAGTTGAAGAGGTTCTTATCAGTATAAAAAATTCCATCGCTTAGTGCAATACTATTTCCGATTAAGAATTGTACAGGGAAGAGAATCCCCCCTGCCTAAGCGGAACCGGTGAGGCCTTGCTTTGTTACCGATTTTGAGGGGATATACCCAAAAAGGGCATGATGCGTTTGTTCCGGCTATAACAGCGCCGTTCCCAGCCGTTGTTTTATTTTTTCATTGGTATGGCGGGCATCATAATGTACCGCTTTAAAAGTAACTGTGTGAGCCTTAGTATCCCACAGTGCGAAATATGCGGGAAAATGTGCTTTATCGGCAAGCTCTGCCTTCCTGTCTGCCGTTTCATCGAATATGCGCGGAAAGCCCACGCTGCCCGGATTGACGATGCAGCAATCCCTATCGAGCGGTATTGTTTGTTCCGGTTTGGGGTATAAAGCCCCGTATTCGCCTCGATCAACATAATAGACGGCTGCTTGGTGGGTATGTCCGCAAAAACAGAGTTTAAAGCCTTCGGCATATAAATATCGGAGCGATATAGCTGTTTCGTGTTTGCCCCGCAGGTATTCGGTAAGAGGTTCCAACGGAGACCCATGTACAAGCAGCGTCTTTTCGGATAAAAAATAAAGAGGGCGCAGACCTGCCAAAAAGAATCTCGTTTTCCATGAAATAAGCGGCGCGGTGTTTTTAAGTGAACGTCGGGCATTTTCGCCAAACCAGCTGTTTGGGAGCCGTTTTAATAATCCCGCTTCGTGATTACCCGCCAGAAGAATACATGGACGGATGTGTCTTTTCAATTCTTTTATTTGCTGTATGCACGCTTCGGGATCGGGGCCGTAGCCGACCATATCGCCAAGCGAGATAAAGCCGTCGTACTGCCCTTTTGCGGCTTCCAGCACAGCATTGAGCGCTTCCATGTTTGCATGGATATCGGCCGTTACCAGTATTTTCATAGTGAGAGGAATTCATCATACCGTATGCCGGAAAAACTTACAACAAGACTTTTCAACAACTTAATAGATAGTTTTCAATCGGATTGGAAATTGCTTTCGGAAACGGAGCATTTCCTTGCGTCGACTCCTTTGCAGCGAAATTATGAGCAGCAGTTTGCCGTATGGCGTAAACGGTTGCAAACAGGAAAGAATGACGCGGTACGTGCATCGGTACGGGAAGACCTTATCGCATTGAGGAAATCGCTGCGTCTGGAAGGATATGATTTATCGCTTGGCGCTATTCAGTTGGTTGTAAACGAATTTGTCAACGATGATGCGGCGGCTCGAGGTTTTAGGCGGGTTGTGATTTGCTTTTGCGATGCGGGGCTGTTTTGGCTATCGGGAGAGGCCAATCATCTTGAGCTTGCCGGTGCGCTACAGGCCGAGTTGGAACGTAAGCGGCGATATGTTCATCCTGAAATGCATTATCTTTGGTTTTTATGGAAACGGAATGCCTTGCTGTTAAGCGGTTCCGCAACCGAAACAAAAGAAGCTTTTGAGCGCCTGCAAAAACGAGCTCAAGCAAACCCGCAAAAAATATTGCGCTACCTTAAAGCGTTATAGCATCAGGCTCGCTTGTCTTTTCGCCGTTATTTCAGTACCTTCATCCGTAATCAGCATACTCCTGATACAAAGCATCGGGGAGTAAACCTTTCGCATAGATAAAGACTCCGTTTATAAGCGGTGAGGAGATATACTATGGATATGGACTTATACGTAACAAAGCATCGGGTTATACAGGATTACCTTAGTCAACTAACCAACCTTGTGAATGGAACTATAGATAAGGCAAATGCCCCATTAATTGCAGAGCTTATCAATAAAACGACTGGTGTGCTGACTATGCACCTCGCCTCCGAGGATCATTTTGTTTATCCGAAATTATTGGAGAGCAGCGATGAGAAAATTCGATCGATTACCCGATCATATATGAATGAAATGACGAAAATAGCGGATTCGTATCTCGCCTTTCATAAAAAATTTAATACGCCGTCAAAAATACTTGCAGATACCGACGAATTTAAGAAAACTTTTAAACAGGTACGGGATGCGCTTTTAATGCGTATGGACCGCGAAGAAAAAGAACTGTATACATTTACTGTTTAAAAGTTTCCTGGAAAGGCAATGCGAGTTCTTGCAATTCCCTCTTTTTGCCCCTATAATTATTTCCATGTTTTCTTAACAAAACGAGGCGATAGGCTTGCTGTTTTTAGAAGGATCTAAAGAGTATATGATGAAGGAAGGGAAGAAAATATTATTAATTTTAGCGGCTGGAGTCGTTGCAGCGGGGGGGATGAATATGATTATGGTAGTTTTTCTTTTTTGTGCAGTTACATTCTGGTTCTTTGTAAAAGCTTTTAAAAAATTTGATTCCGAATTTGCTAAAGAACGGAAAAAATTTGTAGAATATCTGGATACAATAAATGATATTGAGACTCTAAAACGAATCGGGGAAATAAATATGTTTGGAGTTCGTGAAAAATGGTATCCAAGGTATACGGCTCTAATTCCTTATCTTGAATATAAAATTCAACAAACAAACGATGATAATTTTAAAACTTACCTAATTGAATATAAGAAATTTATAAAACATTTTTTGTGTACTATGCCATTTATTGTTCTATCAGTAATGATTCCTCTATCATGTATTATTTCCTTGTTCCGTAAATAAACGTATAAAATCTTTCTGTAAGGTAAGACATTAGTAGATGGTATAAAAGTATGGAATTCTGGGCATGTGTAATTGCATGGAAATATAAGGAAGATGATTTTGATATATCTGCATGGACTGCTGTATATCCGACTATAAATACATAAAATTTACACCCTCTGCCGTAATTGTTCCTAAAGAAAATCTTCCATTGCTATCACCTGCTGCAATTGTATTTTTGGAGAACTGATATGTGTGAATATGATATATTAGTCTGTGTAAAATTTTTGTCCCATGAAAAGGGTGGAAGACAATATTTACCACCAATAAAAAATTCAGAATATACATATAGACCGATTTTTAAATTAGAAAAAAAAGAAGTAGGATATTGTTGTGGGGTTGTAATTGGCAATTATATACAAAATTATGCATTTGATATTGATTTGTATAATGTCAGAGTTGGATTTTTAGAATTTTCTCAAATTAGAGAGAACTTGTCGGTTGGGGATAAGTTCTCTCTTTGTGAAGGATTCATTGTAGTTGCCACCGGGCGAATTTTGAAAATAATTAATGCATGAAAAGATGAGTAGTAAGGGATATAATATACTAATATACGTGAATTAGGAATAGACATAGATGAAAGAGTAAACTATGCCGATATTACTCTTAAAATTCAAGATAAAACCGAATTGTTTTATAGTACCAAGACGCTTATCATGGAATTGAATATGATAATTTCATTGATATATTATTTGAATTAGAGCAATTAGCATTTACTAATGCTACAGTATTTTTTGAATACGAATGGGTACAAAGTTTATATAATGGAGCAATAATTGTTGAGTCATGTGATAGTTGTTAAATTGCTTGATTACAGATTGTTATGGGGAATAATATAATGAAGTTGTACTATCTTCCTCGGAAAGCGATTGCAGCGGGAATTTGTACTATGGCCCTGCGGGAGCGACAAATGTTTAAGGAAAAATAATATTGACGCATTGCGAAAGTGTATATACAATAATGTGTGAAGAAACAATGACAGTAATAAGTGACGACAACAGGTTTACAATGAATACTGCAAAAACATTAACTGCTAAGGACATCGAAGCACTCAAGAAAAGACCGATAGATTTTTCAGATATTCCGGAACTTACAGATTCTCAGGCAAAGGAACTTTATCCGAAAAACTGGCGGCCAAGAAAAAAAGCTGTATCCGCAAGAATTGACATGGACATGATAGACTGGCTTAAAGCGCCCGGGGAGAAAGGCTATCTCCAGAGGATGAATGCGGTACTCCGCTGAGCAAAAATGGAAGGCTGCCCTATAATGCAGCTTTAGAAAAAAATATTGGAAACTGGGCTGACTGGTCAAAACCGGTTATGCCTAACTTTTTGTTTTAAATGCAGTATTTATAAGGTTTTTAGAAAACATCATCCCAGGGAGCATGAGCTTTTTGAAATGGTTAATGATATTTATACATTTGAGAAAGCCTTTAAAGAAGCTCCTGTATGTGAATAGAGAAGAAAGATGTAACAATCAAGGATGAAGCATGTGATGAGTGTTAAAAAAAATATAGTCAAAAAAATAGATAATGCTAAGTTGATATTAAATACAAGAAGGGACTGATGATTAGAAAAATAAG
>NZ_CALHGC010000412.1 GCF_938029485.1 uncultured Treponema sp.
CATAAAGGTAGCCATCCCTGCGTAGTTTTTCAAAACTCTGTATGCCGACCGGCAGTTTTCGTGAAAAGTTCATACCGGTATTATAGCATGGAGATTGCCGTTCCGCAATTTACTCAGTCTGATGCGTTTGCCCTGTCGACATACCTATCACTTAATCACATACAGCACTCCGCTGCTTCGTCCGAAGATTTCATTTTCGTACATACACTCGGCGGTTGCCGGCGGGCAGGGAAATACACCGCGGCGGGCTGCGCGGAACTTAAAGCGTACCGTGGTGCCGCCTTTGTCCCAGCTGTTCCAGAAATACTGAACTTCGTTGTCGTATATCTGCTGATTACTTGGATCGCGCCAATCAGTCCACGACTCTTCCGTATCTTTTTCCTCGTAATCGTTTGATGCAGTGGTAACGAAGGCTGCGTCTAAAATTTCCGCGCCTGACGGAATGGGCGCCCGCAAGGCGACAAACGTATAGTCCTTTCCCGACGAGAGGCGGATTGCCATTTCGTAGGTTTTGCCGCTTTCGAGGATGATCATCGAGCTGTTCTCCGAATCCGGCGTTACGATTGTATCTGCGGCGATGTCGCGGATAGTACAGGAAATGCCGAGCCCTTCGTCGCGCGGCTGCTGGCGTTCCTGCGGCAGTGCATACGCAAGCGAGGCAGTGTAGTAGAGCTGTCCCGTACCGGTTTTGGTAAAACGGAGCGGCAGCAGGGTATCCCGCTTTGCTCCCGACACCGGCTGTTCTTTAAAGGAGAATATTTGGAAAGCCGGTTTTGCTGCCGCTCCTTTGAACGCCGCGGTGAGCAGGTCTCCGCCGGGCAGTGACGCCGCAGCGGTGAGGTCGGTAGCATCAAGCTGTGCATACTGAATATATTCGTACACTGCTTCCAGCACGTGAGCGGTAGTTGCCGTATTTTGCCAATAACCGCCCTTTTGACGCTGGAGCAGGGTGTACAGCACTGCCCGTACCGCATCCTCGCGGCTATGGTCGGGCGCCGCTTTTACCAAGCTTTGCAGAATAAGCGCTAAGTCGAGGGAAAGATCGTTTCCGTACCAGAAGCGGTAGCCCTGCTGCGGCGGTACCGCGAGCGACACGCTGCGGGTGGTAAAGCGGCAAGAGTTTATAATCCGTTCCGTGCACTTTGCCGCCTTTGCTGCATCTCCGGCGCGGTTCCGCTGCGTGTAGGTTAAGCTTAGCAATGCAAGGGCTGCAAGATCATTCGGCTGCGCGGTGTAGTCTTCCAGCTGAGGAATCACACGTGTCTGAACTGCCGTCAAAATACTTTCATCAAAACCGGCGTTGTTCATTGCCAGTACAAAGCAGGCGTAGGCTTGTAAGTACGGCGAGAGTGTTTTCCTATTTGCAAGCAGCTGCGAGCGAATATAGTCGGTCAGTTTTTTGGTATTGACGGCAATATCGTCTTGGCTGTATCCGCGCTGCTGTGCGGCGGCGCAGATATGCGCAATTCGTAAACTGACATAAAAGTCCGCGTACCAGCCGCCCGGCCAGTAGGGGAAGCCGCCTTCGGACGTTTGTTCCCGCGCCCATGCCGCCATCGTTTTTTTGACCGTGTGCCGGACATTCGGTACCTTGCTTTTAAGCGAGAATACATCGATGTAGTTTTCAAACAGGACGAGCGGCAGAATGCGGGCGGACTGCTGTTCCATACAGAGGAACGGATAGTCAAATACGTAATCAATAGCTGATGACAGCGCGCCGAGTCCGCTTGAATCCAGCGTCAGACTGAGCGAGCCGGTATTTTCATCTGCCATAGACGGAATGATCAGCCCCTCGGCTGCTTCGGTTTCATCTTTTGCGATAGCGCCGGTTGAAGTTACGGTTTCAAAGACAAAGGGTCGTTCGATAACAAGCGGTTGTATCAGTTTTTCTTTGAGCGCATCGGAAGAAACGGTAAACACCGCCTCTACCGTGCCCGCCTTTACCGCTGCAATGTCAAAGTAGACCGCCGCCTGCTGCCCGCCTGCAACGGTAACCGTATGCGTTGTCTCCCCATCGATAAAGGCGTTGTCTGTCACTGTGCGATCGCCGGCAGTATTGGCTGTACCGTCTTGTGTCTGAGCAGCACGGACTGAGGCGCGTATCGTAATGCTATGAGCGCGGGTGTCCACATTGGAAATGAGGACGCCGCATTCTGCCGTATCCCGTTCGCGGAGGCGGCGGGGCATAACCGGCAGGATGTTGACGGTGTTCTGCACGGTAATCTCTTCTTCGTGCAGGGCAAAAAGGTCGGTATGTGCTCCGACGGCGGTAAGCCGGTAGCTGGTCAGCGTATCCGGTAGCTTAAAGGTTGCCGTTACCTTACCGTTTGAATCCGTCTTTAAGATAGGAATGAACACCGCAGTCGGGTTAAAGTTGCTGCGTTCCGCTTCATCATCCCCTTTGCCGCCGTCCGAATCGCCGCCTGCAAGGGTTTTCGCTTCCTCCATAACGGGATCCATCAGCCACGCGCGGGAATCTCCGCCGGTAACACCGAGCTGGAAATTGTCGGGATTATAGAAGAAGTCGAGCGGATTGGGCACGTGATAATCTATTAAATCGAGTACGCCGCGGTCTACGGCAAGCAGGGTGAGTTCCGCATTGGCGAGCGGCTTACCGCCTCTTGTCGCCGTCAGCGTAACGGTTGCTTCCTCTCCGGGCTTATACACGGATTTATTCGCGGCGAATTCGACGGAGAATGCTTTGACGCGGGCATTTACAAAGATCGGCGTCATACCGAAAATGCCTTTCGGCTTATCAAGGTCAAGTTCACCGTGCTTGTGCTGCGGCTCCTTTGTCCGTACCGAATAGGACGACACCGCGACATACACCACGGGAATATAGTTGCTTGCGACGGGAATTTCCAAAACTTGAGTATTTCCGTCGAGTTCGCGGATTTCTTCCGTAAAAATACCTTCGCGCTCTACCGTGATGAGGTATCTTCCCGCAGGGAGCGGGCTTTGCATCAAAATGCGGGCGGTGTCGCCGGGGTTGTACAGCGATTGGTCGGGCGTTAGACGCACGGCATCTTCATAATCGCGATCCCAAAAGCTCGCGCCCGATCCGGTAACATAGAAGCGGTAATCGGTTTTGAAGGTGCGCCCTGCGGTATCGGTTCCGCTCATACTCAGAATATATGAACCGGCATTTTTCGGCGTTACCTGCACCGTTCCCTTTGCAGCGGGTTTCACGGTTGCCGTATGCTCGGTGATGTTTTCTTTTTCGTAGTTTGAGTAAATACTGCCGCCCGAACCGCGTTCCTGCACGAGTTTCCAGTTTTCCCTGATCAGCTCAACGGTAAAATCTCCCGCGGCCGGTTTGGTGTCGCCAAGCGGATTGCCGTC
>NZ_CALHGC010000413.1 GCF_938029485.1 uncultured Treponema sp.
CGGCATGTCTTCTTCCGGCAAAATGCGGGCAACGATACCCTTGTTTCCGTGGCGGCCGGCCATCTTATCACCCTCGCGCAACTTACGTTTTGTCGCGATGAGAACTTTGATAAACTCATCAACACCCGGATTAAGATCATCACCCTGAGAACGCTTCAAGCGCTGTACATCGATAACCGTTCCTTCAACGCCATGCGGTACGCGCAGCGAGGAATCGCGGACATCCTTTGACTTTTCACCGAATATCGAGTTGAGCAGCTTAAATTCCGGTGTCGTCTCCGAGTCGTTTTTAGGCGTTATCTTCCCGATCAGTATATCGCCGGAGCGGACTTGTGCACCGATACGGATAATACCTTCCGCGTCGAGGTTATCGAGGCTTTTTTCCGATTTATTAGGAATATCACCGGTAATCCGCTCCGCTCCGAGCTTTGTTTCGCGGACTTCCGTCGTGAACTCTTTAATATGCACCGATGTGAACATATCTTCTTTCAGCACGCGACGGGAAATCAAAATAGCGTCTTCGTAGTTATACCCGTTCCACGGCACAAAGCCGACGAGAATATTGCGGCCGAGTGCGAGTTCTCCCTGATAGGTTGCAGGGCCGTCGGCAATGACATCCCCGACTTCTACATGCTGCCCGACGGCAACGATCGGCCGCTGATGATAACACGTATCCTGATTAGTACGCTGATATTTCAGCAGTGTATAATCGCGGACTTTTACCTCCGTTCCTTCCGGCGCATCGGATTCGATGGAAATCTTTTCGGAGGAAACGAATGTAACCGTACCGCTCCGCTTCGCTTTGATTAACACACCCGAATCATACGCGCACTTGCTTTCCATACCGGTACCGACACGCGGCGGTTCGGGGAAGACGAGCGGCACACCCTGCCGCTGCATATTTGAACCCATCAGCGCACGGTTTGCATCGTCGTGCTCAAGGAAGGGGATAAGCGATGCGGATACGGAGATGATCTGCTTTGGCGACACATCCATATACTGCACTTCTTTTGAACTACGCGTCGTGTAGTCCCCCTGATGGCGGCAGGCAATCTGTTCGGCGGTAATCGTACCGTCGCTCTGCACTGCAGTCGACACCTGAGCAATGTAATATTTATCTTCATCCATCGCCGAAAGGTATTCAACCTCACGGGTCGCCACACCGTTCACAACCTTGACATACGGCGCTTCCAAGAAGCCGTAATCATTGACATGCGCATAACTTGCCATCGATACGATAAGACCGATATTCGGACCTTCCGGCGTTTCAATCGGGCACATCCGGCCGTAGTGGGTATAGTGAACGTCGCGGACTTCAAAGCCGGCACGGTCGCGAGAAAGACCGCCGGGGCCTAATGCGTTCAGACGGCGTTTATGGGTAAGCTCCGCGAGCGGATTGACTTGATCCATGAACTGAGAAAGCTGACTTGCCCCGAAAAACTCTTTGATGGTAGCAACAATAGGCTTTATGGAAATAAGCTCTTGCGGCTTAATCGTTTCTATTTCCTTTGAACCCATCCGCTCGCGCGCAATCCGCTCCATACGGAGAAACGCGGTTTTAAGCGTGTTAGTCATCAGCTCGCCGACGGAGCGGACGCGCCTGTTTCCGAGATGATCGATATCGTCTATCGAAGCATCGCCGATGTAAACCTGAATGAGGTACTTCATCGTGTTTACAATATCGTCGAGAATAAGCGTACACTCTTCAACGGGATGCTCGTAGTCAAATTTTTTATTGAGCTTATACCGTCCCACACGGCCGAGATCATACCGGCGGGGAGAGAAAAACATCGAGGTCAAATCTTTTTCGGCGGCCTCTACCGTCATCGGATCGCCGGGCTTTAAAGCTGCGTAAACAACAGACAGCGCCTCTTCCTTCGTCGGCTCCTGCCCTTTTGCGGCGTCGGCAAAGCGGATTTCCTCTCGTTCAAAACAGTTGATAATAACGGGAGAATCAAGGCTGCCCTCTTTTTTGAAATCGATAACGGTAACTTCGGCAATATGGTTCTGCCGGAGTTCATCGACAACGTGCGGATGAATCTTTTCACCGGCTTGGTAGAGCGTCCGTTCTCCGGATTCGTCGGCCACGGTTATCCGCTTGGCAAGCACGCGGCCTACCAGCTTGTCATATTCGGTAGTACCTTCGGAAACCGGTAAGACCTCAGTTTTATAGAAAAAGTCGATAATCTGTTCACGGCTTTCATATCCGAGCGCCCGTAAAAACAGGGTGCCTAAGATACGCTTTTTCTTATCGAGCTTTGCATAAATCAAATCTTTTTTCTGGTCGATTTCAAATTCAAGCCAGCTTCCGCGGTAGGGAATAATGCGGCTTGAATACACGCCTTTATCATGAGAAAAGATAACGCCCGGAGAACGGTGTATCTGAGATACGACAACACGTTCAGCTCCATTGATGATAAAAGTACCGCGTTCGGTCATCAACGGAATATCACCCATATAGATGCTCTTACGACGGATTTCACCGGTTTGGTTAAATACCAAGTCTATCTGAGCCTTCAACGGAATGGCATAGGTTAATCCCTTCTGCTTGCACTCGTATTCGCTGAATTTAATATCATTCTCATCAAGCGTATATGATTGGTACTCCAGCGTCATATCGCCGTTCGGACTTTCAATCGGAAAGGTTGACCGAAACACATCCTCCAAACCGACTTCCTCCGAAGTGTTTCCGCTTTGGTGTGTTCCGCGGCGTAAAAACTTTTCATACGATGCGAGCTGAATATCAATCAAATTTGGCAGCTCCATAAAATTTTGGATATTTTTTCCGATATATTGGCGATTAACCGTTTTCCGCACAGGCATCCCGTCATCCCCCTTCTCTCGCCCAAGCAGTTCCGCGCCTCTATCAAAATTCAAGATAAGCACACTGCACAGCATATAGTATACAACCGTCTTACAATCGACCTTTTTTTAAAACAGACTTTTCAAGCAGCTTTTTATTTTTAGTGCCGTATCTTTCTCCCGTTTAAACTACAAAAGCCTCCCCTATTCACGAGGAAGCTTAACATAGTGTTTGAGAAAAAATCAGAGAATCAAACAACAGCCGGCTGCATAACACAGCCGGCGTATATTAACATAACTAAGCAATCGTAATCTCTGCACCGGCAGCTGTCATTGCCTCTTTAATCTTCTGAGCTTCTTCTTTAGAAACATTCTCCTTCAACACTTTCGGAGCGCCTTCTACAAGCTCTTTTGCTTCTTTAAGACCGAGACCTGCAACAACGTTTCTAACCTCTTTGATTACACCGATTTTCTTGCTGGGATCTGTCAGACCTTTCAGCGTTACGGTAAATTCAGTCTGCTCTTCAGCAGCTGCCGCACCGCCTGCAGCGCCACCGGCAACAACTGCAACAGGAGCAGCCGCTGTTACGCCGAATACTTCTTCCATCGACTTAATCAATTCGGAAAGTTCGAGAATTGTCTTCTCTTTGATTGCTTCAATAATTTGTTCGTTTGTTAATGCCGCCATATTATCTTCTCCTATAAATTAAAATTTTACAGCCTATACAAGCCGCACTAACGGCAGACAGGAAGACAGCGTGTGAAGCCTGACTGCCGCATTCAGAATTAAGCCCCTCTAAAAATTGAAGTTTTTAGAGCTACCCAATTATGTTTCAGCCGATGCAGGCGCAGAGTTGGAAGCGCCACCTTCTTTATCAACGATAGCTTGAAGAGTACGCACAAACTTTGCGGTCGTCGCATTGACCGTAGACATAAACATTGCAATAAGTTCTTTCTTGCCGGGCAATTTGGAGAATGCTTCAATCTTTGCAGCATCATAGAATTCCCCGTCAACCACTGCGCCTTTTACCACCAGCGCAGGAGACTCTTTTGCAAATTCAAACAAAGTTTTTGCTGCAGCGTTTGCATCTTCGCTCATCATCGCGACCGCAGTAGGACCGACCAAATAGTCTTTAACGTCCAAATTGACGGAATCAAAAGCGATGCGTGCAAAATTATTGCGCACAACTTTGTAGGTACAATTATTTTCGCGGAGTTTTGTGCGAAGCTGTGTAATCTGTTCTACAGACAACCCGCGGTATTCCGTAAAAATGAAAGACGAAGCAGCTTTTAAGTCATTCGTAATATTTTCGATAGCAGCCGTTTTCGCAGGCTGCGGTTTATGTGCTCGCAGTGCCATTTTATTCTCCTACCTTATAGTCAAGCCAGACCCCCGGCCCCATCGTAGAGCTGATGGAAACCGACTGAATAAAATCGCCTTTCGCATCGGCGGGCTTTTTCCGTCCGATTTCAGTTAAAAGAATCGTAATATTCTCGGCAATTTTATCCGTATCCATCGAAACCTTACCGATTGCAAGATGCACAACACCGGTCTTATCGGCACGGAATTCAACACGACCTTTTTTCAGCTCATTGATAGCGGCGCCGATATCGGCAGTAACCGTTCCCGTCTTGGGATTCGGCATCAAACCTTTCCGCCCAAGCACCATACCGAGACGCCCGACATCCTTCATCATATCGGGAGTAGCGACCGCAATGTCGAAATCGAGCCAACCACCCTTAACCTTTTCAATGTAATCGGCGGCGCCGGCATACGTAGCTCCGGCATCCAAGGCTTCCTTCACGCGGTCTTCCTTACAGAACACCAACACACGCTTTTCACCTCTAAACTGATGCGGCAAAACAACGGTATCGCGGACGCTTTGATTTTTACCCAGCTTCAGACTGACATGAACCTCAACCGTTTCATCAAACTTTGCAAATTTCAGCTCTTTTACCAAATCCACAGCCTTGGGAACAGAGAAAAGAGCGGCATTATCGTATTTTTTTAACGCATTGCGGTAATTTTTTCCGTGTTTCATTTAGCGCTCAACCTCCACACCCATACTCCGTGCAGTCCCTGCAATAATCTTCTTCGCAGCTTCCAGATCATTTGCAGTAATATCAGGCATCTTCATTTTTGCAATTTCTTCAAGCTTTGCTTTCGACAAAGTTGCAACCTTTTGAGTTATAGAATTTGAAGAACCTTTTTGAATATTACACGCTTTTCTAATAAGAACCGCAGCAGGCGGAGTTTTCAAGATAAAAGTAAAGCTTTTATCCGAATAAACGGTAATAACAACAGGAACAACCAAGCCCGGCTCCATCGACTTTGTGCGGTCGTTAAACTGCTGCACAAACTGAGGAGCGCTTACACCGTGCGGCCCAAGCGCAGGACCGACAGGCGGAGCAGGCGTCGCCTTTCCGGCAGGACACTGCAATTTTATAACCGCAGCAACCTTTTTCTTTGCCATAACTATCTCCTTCTGGTACTAACGGGAAATCATTCCCTCCCATAAAATGAAAATCAAAAAAGCGAGAACACCGCCAAAACATTAAAGCGTTAAGAAATATTCCTTAAATCAATTCAACTTGAAGCATATCCACTTCAACAGGAGTAGTCCTACCGAAGATAGCAACCATCACCCGCAGTTTATTGCGATCCGCCATAACCTCTTCTACAGTACCGGTAAAGGTATCAAAAGGCCCTTCTATAATTTTAACCTGCTGACCTGCAGTAAACAACTGAGCCGCCCGAGCCTTTTCACCTTTAATTTCACCGGACTTCTGCAGCACACTTCTCGCCTCATCAGCAGAAATAGATTGAGGACGCGCATCACCGACAACACCTAAAAATCCGGTAACACCATGTATTCTCCTAATCGGAGTACAAACAGCTTTCCAGTTTACACTAGGCAAATCCATCTCAATAAGAATATAACCGGGTAAAAACTTTCGGCGAACAACCCGCTTTTTACCGTCTTTTACTTCAGTCAACTCTTCTTCGGGGATTTTTATCTCAGAAACCACTCCGGCAGGAATTTCACCGTTCTCTATCAACGAACGTATCGCGCGCTCTATCCTCTTTTCATATCCTGAAAAGATATGCAAAATATACCATTCTTTAGCCATAACCGTTCCTTAAAAGAACCAACCCAAGCAAGCAACAAAGAACGCGTCAACAACACCAAGAAAAACAGCGACAAGGATGGTAGAAACAATAACAACCTTCACAGCAGAAACAACATCATCGCGCGTAGGCCAAACCACTTTGCGAAGCTCGGCAACGCATTCTTTTCCAAAAGTAATTATTTTTGACATATCTACCCCTTTTTTATGAAACAGGCCAGGAAGGACTCGAACCCTCAACATTCGGTTTTGGAGACCGACGCTCTACCATTAGAGCTACTGACCTCTATTTAAAAGTCTCAGGCCATTATAATCGGTCGGACTTTAAACGCTTATTTAACTTTTGTTTCTTTATGTACGGTATGTTTACGGTCAAACGGACAATACTTACTTAACTCAAGCTTACCCTGAATATTCTTCCGGTTCTTTGCGGTTGTATAATTTTTCCGCTTACACTCAGTACATTGCAATGCAATAAGCTCAACAGATGTTTTCTTAGCCATCACAAACCTCCTATAAAAAACAAAAAGCTTCCGAGCGGACGGTTCGGATCGCTCAAGCCCGAGCGGTTTCTGCGGATCGCGTCGGAGACGACTTGCACCGCATCGTTTTGCCCGATGACGCGCTTGTGCAGTACGGATTCGAGCTGCAGATATTTTTGCTTTTCGCTCGACAACATTTTTGCGACGGGAATCCCCGTCCACTCGCTGACGACGCGCGCGATATCTTCTTCGGTCACTTCCTGCCGCAACAGCGATTCGCGCCCGCTCTCGTTTTTACTTCCGGCTTCCACTGCGGCGGAAAGCTTTTTTTGCAGATCGGGGATAACGCTGTACTTCAGTTCTGCGGCTTTCGCGAGGTTTCCTTCGCGCGTATATTTTTCTTCATTGAAGCGCGCCTGTTCGAGTTTTTCTTTGATATCGCGGCTCTTGTTGATATCGGCTTTTTCATTTTGCCACTGGAGCTTCATCGCATCGCGCTTCGCCGAAAGATCGGCGAGTTCTTTTTCGAGTTTTGCGAGCCGCTCTTTCGACGCTTCGTCGTCTTCTTTTGCGAGCGACTGCTTTTCGATGGACAGCTGCATGATCTTCCGTTCGATCTGATCGAGCTCGGTCGGCTGGCTTTCGATTTCCATTTTGAGCCGGCTCATCGCTTCGTCGACGAGGTCGATCGCTTTGTCGGGCATAAAGCGGTTCGTGATATAGCGGTTGCTGAGGACTGCCGCCGCGACAAGCGCTTCGTCGTCGATCCGCACGCCGTGATGAATTTCGTATTTTTCGCGCAGGCCGCGGAGGATCGCGATCGTATCTTCGACTGACGGTTCCGAGCAATAAACCGGCTGAAAGCGCCGTTCGAGCGCCGCATCTTTTTCGATGTATTTTCGATATTCGTCGAGCGTCGTCGCTCCGATCGCGCGAAGCTCTCCGCGAGCGAGCACCGGTTTTAATAAATTCGAAGCGTCCATAGAACCTTCGGACGCGCCCGCACCGACGATCGTATGCAGTTCGTCGATAAAGAGCACGATCTGTCCTTGGCTTTTTTGCACTTCCGTGATGACGGCTTTAAGGCGCTCTTCGAATTCTCCTCGGAATTTCGCACCTGCGACAAGAGAACCCAAATCGAGGGCGAGAAGGCGCTTGTTTTTCAAGCTTTCGGGAACGTCTCCCGCCGCGATACGACGCGCGAGCCCTTCGACGATGGCGGTTTTTCCGACGCCCGGCTCGCCGATGAGCACGGGATTGTTTTTTGTTCGACGGCAGAGCACTTGCATGACGCGCCTTATC
>NZ_CALHGC010000414.1 GCF_938029485.1 uncultured Treponema sp.
CATTCTTTTTTGCGTGATGTAATCGGAAAAACTTTGTCCCGTAACCGCTTTAAATACATATTTGAATTTTGAAACACTCATATACGATTCAGATGCCAGATCGGACAATAAAAAGTTCTTCGACAAATGAGCGTTCACATATTCCATAATCCTTGCAACAACGTATCTATCGGAATCGGCAATCTTTCTGTCATCCGCATGGCGGAGCTCTTCCGCTTTTTGAATAATGATTGCAGTCAGTTCATCTATCTTACTTTTGAAAAATAATCGAGTAGAGATTTTACTGCCTTTGAAAATGCGGATACGGTTAAATATTGACGCAATTTCGGGAATTACAACACCGTACGGAAACACCTGTAATTCCTTTTTCAAATCGATACCTTTTATGCCGAACTCTTTTTTCAGATACATTTCATAATAATCCGGCAACAGTTGAACACTGATTACTTTTGCAGGAACATCTTTTTTGATCACATACCGATACTTGCGATTGTCCGGCGTATAGTCGATATACTGCATCCCCGTCGAAACATTTCCCTGCGGATAGCGCCGATCCGAATCGATGGAATCGTACTGCTGTATGATGATGGAGTCCTCTGCCGGCACGGAATATTCAAAATCCCTGATATATGAATGTTCCGCAATGCATATACTCGCATAGGAATCGAGCTGATATACGGCAGTGTATCCTTTGCCGTAGTCGGATGAGAATTGGTATGTATCAAAACCCTCGTTCAGCAACGCGCCTTTTTTTGTAAGTGTGCTGCCGGTATGTTCTATAAAACTTTGATAACTGTTGGTCAATTTTGAAGGTTCCTAATATAATCAATTATAAAATTGTACTTCTGCGTTATAGGCATCAGGCGCTCTCCAGTGCGTCAAGATTGCGGAATGTCGTTATCGGTATAGGTAATTACAATTCCATCTTTTTCACAAAAAACTTTACGGCTCATAATAGGCTCCTATATCCTATATTATACAATAAATAGCCGAATAATGCTATGTATGAGACATTCATTTTATTTTAGCAATATTCGTCACTTTTCTATTAACCTGTATAATGCCGGTAAAATAAATTTTCTTCCATACCCTCCTCACTTTCGCTCCCAGCCAAAAGATATAGCAAAAAGACAATCATTTGACGTTTTGATAGCCGCAGCTAACTTATATAGCTATGATAACACACAGGACTCTGGTATCTGTTAAAAAAGCTCAAGACGAATATTTAGACATCAAAGATTACCGGCGCCTATATAAAAAGGAAAAAGTTGTACGATATGCAAGAAAACAAAACGGCCGTATTCGATGTGAGAACGCTTCTTTTTTTAGATATACTGATTATGGTTTTTATGCTGATTTCCGGAAAGCCGGAGGTAACGCTCAGCTCTTTTATGCTCGCGGCGGCAGTGCCGGTCATAACAAGGTTGTACGGCGCCTTAGTGTGCTACGCTATTTTGTTTGCAGCGCTTTTTTCCTATTATCAACTAATTTTTCATTTGAAGCTGCCGGTGTTTCAATCTGCGTTTTTTTCCGTTATCGGAATACTCGCTTTTATCGTACAGCGGATTATTCCCTTCATGCTCCTGGGGACGGTAATTAAAAAGCAAAAAAATATTTCGGAAATTACGATGGCGCTCGAACGTATGCGGCTGCCTAGAGGAATTATCCTCAGCATAGCGGTAATGTTTCGCTATTTTCCGTCAATAAAAGATGACTTTTTTATCATCATCGATTCGATGAAGCTGAAAGGTTTGTACACCTCAAAACGTTCGGCTATGCTTCATCCGATAAGGACGATGGAATTTATAATTGTGCCGATGCTGTTTAAAAGTCTGCGAACTGCCGAAGAACTTTCCTGCACAGCATTGGTCAAAGGAATTGAAAACACCGGTAAGAAAACATCGTATTTTGATGTCAAGCTTAGATCGGTTGACCTTATATTTTCGTTCTCCGCACTCGCAATTCTAACGGCAAGTACAAGCGTAAAATTGTTTTGAATGAGAGTCCGCGCGTATGATCAATCTGAATGATGTAAGCTACAAATATAACGATGCTGCGGCACAGGCAATTCGACACGTATCTCTGTCCGTAAAAAAAGGTGAATTGGTTGTTATTACCGGAAAAAGCGGCTGCGGAAAAACAACGCTGTTTCGCTGTGTAAATGGGCTGTGTCCTCATTTTTATGAAGGAGAAATAACCGGCAACCTTACGTTAAACGATGATGCTCTTTCGTCGATGCGAATATGCGATATATCAAACATTGCAGCGTCCGTTTTTCAAAATCCTGAAAGCCAGTTTTTTACTGCCGATGTGCTTTCCGATCTTGTGTACCCATGCGAAAATTACGGTATAGAAAAAGAGGAAATACAAGAGCGGCTGTACCGTGTTACAGAACTGTTATCGCTGGAACCGCTTTTGAACAGAAAGCTTTCGGAACTCTCCGGAGGTGAAAAACAAAAGATTGCAATCGCTTCTGTTTTAATGTTGGACACACGCGTTGTACTGATGGACGAGCCGTCTTCCAATCTCGATTATCAATCCGTCGAATTGCTTACACAAATACTTGCACAGCTAAAATCAAAAGGTTACACAATACTCATCATCGAACATCGGCTGCATTATTTGGCGGAACTCTGCGACCGGCTCATCGTAATGGAGAACGGGTCTATAGTACGGGAATATGAAAAAGATTCGTTACACACTACCGGAAATGACGAGTTCCACAAACAGGGGCTTCGCGGTTTGCATTTATTTCAAAATAACCGCAATACACTGATCACTTCGCAGCAGCAACATACAGACAAACCGTTATTGGTGCTGCACGATATTCATTTTTCCTATCAAAAAAATGCTGAGGTTTTAAAAAGAATACATCTTTCAATATATCCCGGAGACAAGATCGCTTTAATCGGTAAAAACGGATGCGGAAAAACAACGCTTGGGAAAATCCTTTGCGGATTAAAACGAGAGAAAAGCGGCAATCTCTTATTTGACGGAAGCGTATTCCTTGCAAAGGTACGCAGTAAGACGGTCGGGTATGTGATGCAGAATGTAGACTTTCAGCTTTTCGGGTGCAGTGTATATGACGATTTATTACTCGGTAACGAAGCGACGCCCGACAGGGAAAACCGGATACAAGCAGTGCTTGCAAAGCTCGGTCTATCGGACTTACAAGAACAACACCCGACAACACTGTCGATGGGACAAAAACAGCGTTTAGTGGTCGCCGCATCATTTTTGCAAAAGAAGC
>NZ_CALHGC010000415.1 GCF_938029485.1 uncultured Treponema sp.
GGACTCGCAAGCGGATTTTGCAAAATACCCTGCATCGCCGTACCTGCCAGAGCAAGTGCAGCGCCTACCATAATCGATAGTATCACTCGCGGAAGACGGATGTCGAAGAGGATATGCCGTTTTACATCACCGTCGGAGACTGCTTGCCGTGTAACCAGCTTTGCAATATCGGACGGCATAATCTGAAACCGTCCGATAAAACAAGCGGCAATTGCTGCTGCCGTTAAAAGCACTATACCGGCAATAAGTATTTTGTGATATGAGGTATGACCGTACCTGTACATTTACTGTATCGCTATCGGTTTAAGCATATCGCTGATAACAGTATCCGGTAAATCGGCAGCATACATTTCTTTGTAATAGTGTTTTATTCTTGCCTTAAATTCAGTCTCGGTATACCTATCGGGATATACTTTCAGCAGCATCCAAAGCGGTACCAAAGGAGAATCGGCACACGGCATTCCCCAGCTGTATGTGCCTTGCGGAATATCGAATACACGTTTTTCTTTTACCGCAGTAATAAACGACCAGTCGGAGCCGTCTACTTTGTTCTGTAAAATATGCGCAGCGGCGATTACATTTTTCCCGACCCGCATGTTATTGATAAAAATCACATCGGGATTCCACGCATGAATCTGTTCCATAGAAACGGCTGCCTGTCCTGCTCCATCAGCAAAGCCTTCTACTGCCGCGCTATTTTCAAAACCTGCCATCTTTAAAAATGCATCTCCATAACTGTTTTTTCCGCTTACGGTAATCTTCCCGCCAAGATAGCTGAAAATAAAGAGCGCTTTTAATTTTTTATGTTCACCTGTATGCAAAATTTTTTCAGTGAGTATATTTGTTTCCTGCCACTGCTTTTTAAACCGTTCGGGATTTTTTATGCGGAAAGTATCTGCAAGCAGCGCTTCCCATTTTTCCGTTAGCGTTTGGGGATTCATATCTTTCAGGTGCATATTCAACATCGCTGCATCGATATTCGCCAAATTCTTTTTTTCAAAATCCCCGTAATAGATAATCAGTGAAGGATGTAACGATGCCAAACTTTCGACATTGATTGTAAAATCGTTATTAACAAACGAGGTGTCGATGTTTTTCGCACTGGGATTTACAATATGCAGCACCTGCGGATTTGATGTTGAAAATGTCCGCGGATTTACACCGACAACGGAATCCGCAAGCTGCGGAAAAGTAAGCAGCATCGAATAAACCGGCGGTGATAAATTAATGATACGGGTATGCTGTTGCTCTCGTTCGGATGTTTCTGCACCATGCGATTCTTTTTGTCCCGCAGCAAAAAGACTGAGACCTAATACGGAAATAAAAACCGCATATACAATTTTCTTATTCATATTTTCCTCCATAAAAATAATCGTTCACAATAATACTAAAAACTTTTACAAGTTTTAAAAATGATTTGTTATCATCTCATTAGCTTTTTCTAAAAAGCGATTGATAAGAGAGCATTCTTGCTCATTCAGCGAATCGATAAAATCAAAAAAAGATTTATCATACGTTTGGTGGTACTTCTCATGTGCAGTATACGCCGCTTGCCCTCTCTTTGTTAAAAATAATTTCTTTCGTTTTTTATCTTCCGTATCCTCCTCTTTTTCTACAAATCCGCGTTCCTCAAGTTTCAGCAAAGTTTTGTGAATAACCGCACGGGTAATCCCCATATCGCGGGCAATTTCTGAGCTGAATATTCCCGGATTATCTCCTATCTTTTTTATGATATGAATTTCTCCGCGGTAAAACGTCATATCCTTCCCTGCAAATGAAAGCATGTTGTTTTTTCCGTTTGCAATTTTCTCTATCAATGCTATGTACCGTTCAATCACAATATGTTTATTTGTCACTGCATACCTTCCTAAATACAATAAAAGGATATAAGCCGTCGGTGCCTTTCATTATCTCTTTTAGACTGACGGAATTTAAAGCGGAGATCAGCATCTCTTTTGATAGAGCTTTATTTATGCGGAAGTTTTCATCCCTCGATGCGCTGTGTCGAAGTTGTTGATTTTTTCGTCTGAGATTTCCCTTTAGCCACCGCGCAGCATATCGCGCCTTATCTTTCTCTGCGGCAAAAGCGGTATCATACACCAATAATAGTCCGCCTTCTTGGAGCGCATCACTTATTTTTTTGACAAACGGCTCGATCATCTCCTGCACAAACGGAAAAATACCTGAAGCAATAATGAAATCGTAATTTGCCCCGATATCGTCTAAAAGAAAATCTCCTTCCATGATTGCAATGCGTTTTTTTGCCGGAGAATCGGCGATAAAGCGCCGTGCGATAGATGCAACGTCTTTTTGCTCAAAAAGAACACCTTCGCATTTTTTATACGATTCGGCTACTGCAATGAGCAGTGCTCCCGAACCGCCGCCTAAATCAAGAACCTTTTTCGGCATAATGCCAAGTTCTTTAATCAGTGTAAGCAAGGGCTGTTTTCTCAATATGCTTATTTCCTTGGCGGTAATCCGTGCCATTTCAGTAAAATCAAAGACGGGACAGCTGCTTGACTTATCGGATAGCGTTTCCGCTTCATTGCATATATCCGACAATCGTTTCCGATAAAGCAGTACATCGCCTATATACGATAGGCTCGAACGAGCTAAAAAACGCTGTGTTTCATCGGTATTGTAATAGCATTCTCCATCAACGCTTATCAATCCTTGAGCAGCGAGCGCATCTAAAAATATCTTTAGAGATTGTGCATTGCCAAGATTGAGACTGCCGTATTTGTCGGCATTGCACGATATTACTGCAGCAAGCTCCTCAGCCGTCTTACCGTTACTTAATACGGTAAACATATCGAGCTCCAACGCTATAAAAAAAATCTGTGCATCCAATAGTGCGTCGAGCTTTGCGTAATATTTTAAAACAGA
>NZ_CALHGC010000416.1 GCF_938029485.1 uncultured Treponema sp.
TTAACCCAAATGTCTTTCGCGTTGAAGATTTCTGATTATGAAAGGTATTGGTTTGCTTTATCGTATATCTATGCAAATAATTCTGAGAGCCTATGGGTCAGATTGTCCTCAAAAGAATACTGTGAGAAAATACTTCCATTATTTGGAGTGAGCTCAATTGATGAGCTAAAAAAAAATATTGCAGCTAATCCCGTGGCACCTAATTATTGCTATCCAGATGCTTGGGATTCAATACCCCCTATTCCCTTGAAAATCGGTAATTATGAGATTGCATCACTAAGGTGAATAATTGCTAATGATATGAATTCCCCAGTTCTCTCCATCCATCACAAAATCCCTATTAAACAAGTAAAAATGCTGCCGGAACCATTGTTGGCATCTGTTTCAACCTTCATCAAACTGTTTGAATCTGCGCAAGATAATTTTACTGAAAACCATGCCAGTCACGCAAAGCCTAAAAACAAACAAGCTTTTTTGCATCAGCCGGAGAACTGCATCTTGACCAGAACGCAGTTACCGAGTTACGCGAGGTAAGCTTGATATGATTTGATCTACTGAATGAATCTTTTAATCCACGTATCTACGAAATTCATTTGCTCTTCCGTATGAAACCAATGTTCGCCCCTATCAAAAACCGTTAAGCTCGCGTTTATTGTATGTGCAAAATTCGTCATTGTTTCCAAAGAAGTCATATCGTCTTTTTTACCGTAAAGAATGCCGGTAGGAATGTTCCATGTTATAGGATTGTTCCTGACAAAAGAAAGGTATTCCCACGATAAGGGTTCGCCGAACTGAATGTTGATGACTTTTTTTAGTCTAAGTTCTTCTTCGGATATCTTTGCTCGTTTCATCATGTGTAAAATGATATTTTCCATATCGACAATGGGGGAAACAAACAGTGCTTTTTTGATCGGTTTTTCCGATAAGGACAACATAGAAAAATATGCCCCTATACTGTTTGCAATTAATAAAATTTCATTATAATTCGGAATAATGGAATCAAAATAGTTTTGAAATTCTTCACCTGCCTGCCAAGGTAACTCCGATTTATAATCAAACCCTAAAACATCATAATCGTCATTAAAAAACTTTTTATAGTAAAGCGCTTCGTCGGCAGAACCGCCTTTTCCGTGTATATATACAACTGCATTTTTCATATAAAATACCTCTACCTATTTACATACAGGACAATATATTCGATAGTTTCTACCCCCCTACGGTAAAATCAGTACTCACCAAATATACGGAATGATTTTGTATTTTACTTTATTTTTATATTCGACATACCCGTTTAATTCTTTTTCAAGGACGGCTTCTTCATTTTTAATTCTTTTTGCAATAATGACAGGATATGCAAGAAAAACGACAAAAGAGATAGGAGAACCCAGCACCAAAGGCATCGACAGAAATAAAAAAATCGTTATGGTATACATAGGATGGCGAACAATCCCATACAATCCGGTATCAACGACCTTTTGCCCCTTTTGGACTTCAACCGTTCGTGATAAGTAGGCATTCTCCTTTAATACTTCCGCATAAAGCATATATGAAAGCAGAAATATAGCGGTACCTGTCCATGACAACCAATCGGGTGCTATTATCCATCCGAAGCGGAAATTCAATCCGGCTAAAACAAATCCCAAAAGAAACATTGCGGCACTTAAGTTTATCACCAGACGTTGTTCCGCTTGCGATTCTTTTGTATTCAAGCGTTTTTTGAGCAAGTCCGGATTTTTCAACAGTAATACAATTCCTGCGAAGAGCATCGGAATAAATAATATCCCCATCAACAACCATGCTTTCCAATAATGAAAAGTTCCTGCAGGCAAAAACAATAAAATTCCTATGGCCACCACGCCGAGAGAAAACTTTAACAGTCCTTTAAAGCATAAATCTTTTTCCATACAACCTCTTTTATATTCCCCTTCGCTCAGTTCTTTATGAGCTGTATAATTTTTTCACAGTGCCTTTCTGTTATTTTTACAGAAACTTATCTACGGTTCTGTATATATTCTTTTCTGAGCTTATCGGCAATACCGCTCTTTTGAATATGGTGAATAAGATTTGCATGCGGAAACGGTATGGTTTTGATATCTTTATCATATTCTGTAATTTTTCCGGTTTCATTAAAAAGCGGACGCCCTTCTATCTTGCCGAACTTAATAAACTGTATCCAGTCCTTTTGAATTGCAATAACGGCAGCCTTATTTTCATCGGTAATGTGTATATTCATGTTATCTATGGTGCCGAAGAAAAATGCAAGTTCCGCCCCATGATATGAGCCGCGAAGTCCATTATATAGATTAGGAATATAATTCATTCTATATCCGTATACGGGAGATTTTTCTCCGATTTTTTCCATGAGGAACAGTGCACTTGAGTGAAATACAAGCAACTCCATGATTTGAATTTGTAAGTCTACGATTCCGTTTGCTTCCGGTTTTAGTTCGGATTCAAGAGAATCTGCAAATTCTCCGTATTTTTTCAACAGAAATTCTTTTAAATGTTCTTTGTTCTTTGTAATTCCAAGGGCTTTGTAGTACATCGGTAATTCAATCATGGAAAATTCATCTTTATTTGACCCTATCAGTACCGGCATACAAGGGAATGATCCTCGTTCCAACAGATTCATCGGGTGCTCTGTAAAAAACTTACCGTCAATGATATCATTTTGACCTCCTTTTAGTTTCATCAATTTTTTAGCCGACAATTTTTTCAGGGGATTCCGAATAAGTGATAGGGCATCTCGAAAACCTGACCTTGGGCGAATTTGTTCGAGATTTAAAGAAACGATATGAGAGAATCAAATCAATTAAAAGAATGTCAGAAACTTTGGGCAGCACATAAATATCTCGTTCTCAGCAAGTCCGGCTCTATTTATAACGA
>NZ_CALHGC010000417.1 GCF_938029485.1 uncultured Treponema sp.
GTCATCGTTACAAGATCTAAGACCTTTGCGGCATAGAGTGCGGAAAATTCGCCAAGGCTAAAGCCTGCAGCAGCGGAGGGCGTAATATAGTGCTCTTGCAAGACTGCAATAATTGCGGCCTGCATCGCCGTAATTGCAAGCTGACTCCGGTCGCTGCGGGCAAGTTCCTCAGATTCGGTATGCCACAAGAAAGAAGCAATATCTTCACCGGAGATACCGCTCATTTTATCGATGACGGTGCGGGCTGCCGGATATTGCGTGCAAATATCCTCTGCCATACCTTTAAATTGGGAACCCTGTCCCGAAAATAAAAAAACATATTCCATTATTTATTTACCTTCCATAAAATTAGATCGAAACGGCATTAGAAGCGGATGATGGCGCCGCCCCATGTCAGTCCCGCGCCGAAACCGGTAATCAATATGGTCATACCTTCATGCAGCTTTCCCTGTTCCGTCAGTTCCGTAAGGGTGATGGGGATGGAAGCCGCCGAAGTGTTCCCGTAGTTTTCAATATTGCGGACAAATTTACTAAAGTCGATTTTAAGCCGTTTGGCCGCGGCTTCCAATATCCTCTCATTCGCTTGATGGCATACGATTAAATCGAGATCGTCGGCTTTTAAGTGTTCCTTGGCAAGCAGCGTTTTCACCGTCGCTGTGATGTGGCTGACGGCGAAATCGTATACCGCTCTGCCGTTCATGTGTACACGGCGGTCGGGTGCAATATAAAGCTTATCGGCTCCGGTTCCATCTGCTCCGAGTATGACAGCGCCGAGTCCGATTCCGGCCGGTTCAAACGTATTTTCGAGCAGTGCTGCACCTCCGCCGTCGCCGAATAAGACGCACGTAGAACGGTCAGTCCAATCCATAATACGGCTGAGCACCTCCGCCCCGCACACAAGTGCAAACCGCCAATGGTGCCGCTCCAGCATACATGCTGCCGTGTCCAGTGCATAGATAAATCCGGAACATCCCGCCGTCAGATCGAAGCACACTGCGCGTACGGCTTGCAATTTATTTTGAATGAGGCAGGCATTTGACGGAGAACCCGGAAAATCGGGTGTTGCCGTGCCGCAAATAATAAGGTCGATGTCATCCGCCGTTACAGGTTCGGAAATCTTACCGTTTTTAAGCGCATCCATACACGCCTGATAGGCCAGCGATGCGCTTGTTTCACCTTCTCCTGCAATTCTCCGTGCTCCGATCCCTGTGTGGCTCCGGATCCATTCATCCGATGTGCCGAGTTCCGGCGGAAAATCCGTATTTTTCATCTCTTTTAAGGGAAGCGATTTACCCAGCCCCCGAATAACAATAGCCATAATATATCTCCAAATAATAAATATGAAAAAACTTAGGACTACACCGCAGCCCAGTCTGTGCCATATTCAGTATATTTTTTAATTTCCGGCTGTCAACCTTCCTCTTTTGAAAATATGCGGCGCATCGGCTTCGTTGGGTGTGGTATACAATGTTTACTTTTTTTGAAAAAAATATTGACGATTGCGGATAATTCAGTAGATTTAAAAGAGACGCTGATAAAAGTTTAAATAAACAAAAAAATGCGCCTGCAGGTTACAAATATGAAATATGGAAAAAGGTATGCGTATACGGTAATAGCGGTTATTGCAGTTGTTACCGTATTTTTCGGCTTTATGATTCCGAACATCGTGATGGATAATGAACTGCGCCATTTCTTTCCGGAAAAGCATCCGTCGAATATCAGGTTCAAACAGTTAACAAAGGACTTTGGCGATCAATATGCGATGGATATCGTGCTGGAAACTAATGAAGATACTATTCTTCGCCCTGATTATATCGCTGCAATTAAAAATATCTCCGAAGAGCTTGCGTTACTCGATAATGTCGTAAAGGTACGGTCTTTAACCGATATCGAGTTTATTACCGCT
>NZ_CALHGC010000418.1 GCF_938029485.1 uncultured Treponema sp.
GCTTTATTTCGGCTAGGCTCCTAGCATCTGCATCGTCTATTTTCAAAAGGCTTACGGCAAAAGGCATTTAAGAACCGCCATGGACGGCGGTGGTTCCACGCAGCAGCGAGTTTTTCGTCAGAAAAACTCGACGTTGAACAGTGTACACGGAGGTACACTGTTCAACAGTGCAACAAAAATCGGAGATTCCGATGCATAATATGAAACCTGCACACACAGCTAAACCGGAAATGAAGCTTTCCATGCCTGCCGTCAAACGGCTTCTTGCGTACCTCAAACAGTACAAAGCCGTTTTGGTAATTGTTACAGTCTGTATTTTGTTAAGCGCAGGAGCAACCGCCGCTTCATCTCTGTTCCTGCAAGTATTGATCGATCAATATATTATGCCGCTGCTTGCGGAAACCGATCCGGTGTTTACCGGTCTGTTACGGGCACTCATGATTATCGCCGCAATTTACGGCGTCGGAGTGCTCTGCTCATGGATTTACAGCCGACTTATGATCAATGTTGCGCAGCGGACGCTCAAGCGGATCCGCGATGAAATGTTCGGCAAGATGCAGCGCTTCCCCATCCGCTATTTTGACACGCATACCCACGGCGATATTATGAGCCGCTACACCAACGACACCGACACGCTCCGGCAGATGATTACCCAGTCGATGCCACAGCTGGTTTCTTCCGTGTGTACAATTGTGACGGTATTCTTTGCGATGCTGTACCAGAGCGTGTACTTGACGGTTATTGTTGTCGCTTCCATCTTTTCAATTTTGAAAGTGATTAAGTTCGTTGCAGGAAAGAGCGGCTACTATTTTGTCCGGCAGCAGGAAACGCTCGGCGATTTGAACGGCTATGTTGAAGAGATGATGAACGGACAGAAGGTGATTAAAGTATTCTGCCGGGAAGAGGCGGTAAAAGCCGATTTTAAGGAGAAAAATGCGGCATGGCAGGAAAGTGCGGCAAAAGCCAACACGTATGCAAACGTTATCATGCCGTTTATGAATGCGCTCGGCTATTTTCAGTATGTGATTGTTGCGCTTGTCGGTGCATGGTTTGCCATTGCAAAAATCCCCAATCCGACTATCGCCGGTATCAATACGCTGACGCTCGGCACCATCGCTTCATTTTTAACGCTGTCGCGGAGCTTTACCAATCCTATTTCCCAACTCTCCAATCAGCTCAATTCGGTTATCAATGCCGTTGCGGGCGCCTCGCGGATTTTTGCATTGATGGACGAATCTCCGGAAGATGATACCGGCACCGTTACGCTTGTCAATGCTCAAGAAGCAGGCGGTGTCTTGAACGAGGCTGCAGAGCGTACGGGGCTGTGGGCATGGAAAGAAACCCGCGAGGACGGCAGCGTTACACTGACTCGGCTCACCGGAAAGGTGATTTTTGAACATGTCGATTTCTGCTACTCGCCCGAGAAAAAAGTATTGAAGGATATAAACCTTTTTGCGGAGCTTGGACAAAAGGTTGCGTTTGTCGGAGCAACCGGCGCGGGTAAAACAACGGTTACCAATTTAATCAACCGCTTTTACGATATTAACAGCGGTACGATAACCTACGACGGTATACCGATTAACCATATTAAGAAGGAAGACTTGCGGCGCTCGCTCGGGATCGTGCTGCAGGAAGTCAATTTATTTACCGGCACTATTATGGAAAATATCCGCTTCGGCAATTTGGACGCCACCGACGAACAATGTATCGAAGCGGCAAAACTTGCCAATGCGCATAACTTTATTATGATGCTGCCCCACGGCTACAACACGGTTATTGAAGGCAACAAAAACTCCCTTTCGCAGGGGCAGCGGCAGCTTTTATCCATCGCCCGCGCCGCAGTCTCCGACCCGCCCGTTATGATCTTAGACGAAGCGACCTCTTCAATCGACACCCGAACCGAGGCGCTCATCCAAAAGGGTATGGATAGACTGATGGAAGGCAGAACCGTGTTCGTCATCGCACACCGCCTTTCCACCGTTATGAACTCCGACGTCATCATGGTCTTAGACCACGGTGAAATTATCGAGCGCGGCACGCACGAAAGCCTTATTGCCAAAAAGGGTATGTATTATCAACTTTATACGGGTGCCTTAGATTTTGACAAATAGGCGGGCATCTACTTCGTTGCTGCGCATAAATTAATCCTCAACGTATCAAAGATACGCCTGCGGTTAATTTATGCTCGCGCCTCGCATCTACCTCGCCTATTTGTCAAAGCGTTGGTTAAGGGCGGGCATCTGCGTTGTCGCTTAACAAAAAACAGTCCTCGACGTATCTCAGAAGCGACACGGATGTCGCTGGTTCCATACAGTAACAAGTTTGCAATGCAAACTTGCAGCCCAAAAATGGGCAAGGATGTCCGTGGTTCTAATCAGTAGCGTGTTTGCGCTGTAAACACGTAGGTAGCAAATGTACAGGGATGTACATTTGCTACCGTGCCTGCCTATCGCAGTTCTACATCCGTTGCTTTGCCGTTTCGTTCGGCAAAGTTTTCTCCGTTTGCGTTCGGTTCTTTAAATACTTTAAAGCGTACCGGCATACCTTCCGTAATTTTTTTTCGTCGAGAAGGCTTTGTAAGGTTTGTAAGGCCGAAATAGAAATCTCCGCGATCGGCAGTTTCGATGATTCCCCAATTTCCTTTAAAGCGCTTAATGCTACCAACCAATGTATCGCTTTTTTGCCGTTCCAATGCCTTAATCCAGTGATTAGGGGGAACAAGTTTATCGGTTGTCATCTCATATTGATCGGGAAATGCCTCGAGAATTTCGCGCAAGGTATTGTGATTATACGATCGGGGATCAAATTCCGGCATACTTCGTCTGATTGATTTTCCTAAATCGGAAAGGCTGACCCATCCGTCGTCCGTCATCCGGGAGTTTTTATAGGCATGACCGAGGAGTTTTTCCAGAGAATCGAAGGGAGAATCCGGACTCTCTTCTTCCGGGGTTGCGGTACTATCGAGATTTTCCAGATATTTAAATTCATTGCAGGCGTTTACCCAAAGCGCTTTCGCGTTTTGTTTTCCGATACCAAGCACGTAAAGTCCGTATTCCCGTAATTTAAGCGCAAGGCTGTAGTAATCGGAATCCGTCGAAACGATACAAACGGCATTAATGCTTTTATTGGTATTAGCCAGCTCGATGGCATCCATAATAATGGTATTATCGGTCGCATTCGGGCCGTTGCGGAATTGCTGCACGGGACGAATGGGGATTTTTTCCAACCAATTTTTCCACCCATTCATATTTGGTGTTGTCCAATCGCCATACAAGCGTTTTATCAGTAATTCACCTTCCTTAGAAACTTCGGTGATAATAGCTTCCAAAAAACTCGGCGGAATATTGTCGCCGTCGATTAGCAATACGTATTTTCTATCCATGCCGACTATTGTATCCTTATTTGCAACTTTTTCAAGTAAAAAGATATTATGCGTTTATCCGCCTGCAAGAAAAAAAACGGGCATTCATACTCTGTATGAATACCCGAGATGTATATATTTTAACTGCAAAACAGCTTAATGAAGAATAATCCTCAATAAGAAGATAACAAACAGTATCCAGCTAATAATCGGGATTTGCTTGAATTTACCGGTTATGGCCTTCAAAATAACGTAGGAAAGGATACCGTACACAATACCTTCGGCAATGCTGTAGGTAAACGGCATCATAACGATTGTCAAGAACGCAGGAATACCTTCCGTAGGATCTTGGAAATCGATTTCGGCGGCGGCGCTCAACATCAGGAAACCGACGATAATAAGAGCAGGAGCCGTTGCGGCTGACGGGATAAGCAGGAAAAGCGGTGAGAAGATCAATGCAATTAAGAAGAATACACCGGTTGTCAACGCGGTTAAACCGGTTCTTCCTCCGGCCGCTACGCCGGAAGTGCTTTCGACAAAGCTGGTAACGGTAGAGGTACCCATCATGGCGCCGAAAACGGTTCCGATAGCGTCGGAGAGCAGCGCCTGCTTTACGCGCGGAATATTCCCGTTTTTGTCGGTAAGGCCTGCACGATTGCTGACGCCGACCAAGGTGCCGACCGTATCAAAAATATCGACAAACAGAAATGAGAAAAATACCGTAAAGAACTGGAAGCTGAAAATATTGCTAAAGTCAAAATTCCAGAAAACCGGAGTTGCCGGTACGCTTACGATTGACCAATTTTCCCAACCGCCGAACGGTACCGTAACGCCCATTGGAATGCCGATTATAGTAGTAATCAAAATTCCAAGAAGAATTGAACCCGGAATACGCAGCACATACAAAACAGCGGTAATAACCAAGCCGATCATTCCCAACAGAGCGGGGCCTGATGTAACGTTGCCGAGGCCGACTAATGTCGCAGGGTTATCTACGATAATTTCCGCATTTTTCATACCGATTAGGGTGATAAAAAGACCAATACCTGCTGCGACTGCTTTTTTCAAATTGATCGGGATCGATTCGACAATCGCTTCCCGTACATTGAAAAATGAAAGCAAAATAAACAGTAAACCTTCAAGGAAAACTGCCGTTAAGGCCGTAGCGGGCGAATACTTCATTCCGATAACAACGGTATACGTAAAGAAAGCATTTAAGCCCATACCGGGGGCAAGCGCGACGGGAAGATTGGCAAGAACAGCCATCATCAAGGTTGCGATTGCCGCAGATAATGCGGTAGCCGTAAATACACTGCCGGGATTTAAGCCTGCATCACTTAAAATAAGCGGATTAACGGCAAGGATATACGCCATTGCAAGGAATGTGGTCAATCCTGCAATGATTTCGGTACGCACATTTGTTTTGTGCGCTTGAAGCTGAAAGAGTTTTTCCATAAAGTAGCCTCCTTTTAGAATACATGAATTCCAATCAGCGTTATTATCAGTGTAGCACGGAATAATTGTTTCTGCAAGAAAATTTTTTTTGCTTTCTTACTTTTTTTTAGGTGATGTTGCGGTAAAATAACGGTAGTCAATTCAAATGCGGGGTAACAAAGAAAATTGCAGAAGAATAGGGAACTCTGTTTGAAGTCTTCGGCGTTGCTTCAGCTTCGGTTTTGCAGGCGGAGTAAAGGCCGGCAAGTCAAGAAGACATTGCCTGCCCAATCTCTGCGAGCTGTTGTTTATGTTTTTGTTTATTCATATACATAGCACCATCCGCTTGCATAAAGTGCTGCATCAAGTCGGTATTGGTGCTTTTTATCATTGAAAAACCTACCGAAATGGAAACTTTCCACGATTTTTTTTGCTTTGTGCATAATGTTTCTATTTTTTTCAGGATGATTTTCGCGTCCGCTTCGGTACAATGCGGTATGAAGGCAACAAATTCGTCTCCGCCTATGCGGAACAGCGTGTTCGGCGTATTTATCGTTTTCTTTAGTATTTCGGCGCATATTTGAATATACTCGTCCCCTGCGGTGTGTCCGAACGAGTCATTTACCTTTTTAAGGTCATCTATATCGGCAACAAGCAAAAGACAGGGTTTTGCGGAATTTTGTACGATTGTTTCTTTCCGCAACTCAAAGCAACTGCGGTTTAAGTATCCGCACAGGGCATCGGTAAATGCATTTTGTTCAATCTTTTGGATAAGTTCACCCAGCATACCGGCATCATACATAATAATGGTTGTTCCGACGCTTTTATTGTTTTGAGGGTTTAGAACCGCCTTTTCATGACAAAGGAACACTTTTCCCGTTGCTCTATGCTGCATATACAGAGCATAATCGATTTGTTCCCGAGACTGAATAGGTACAAAAAAACGGCTGCAAAACATATCGCCGTACAGCGAATACCGTTGAATGGGAATATTTGCTTTAGTAAAAAATTGCACGGCAGCAGTATTTGCTTTAAGCAATTCGGTTTTTGCATTAAAGATAAGCACCGGTTGACTAAAATTTTGAAAGAAATCCTTTCTTCCGAGATAGAGTCCTTTTTGATCCATATCCCAATAGGTTAAGAAATATAAAGCATTAATACTGAACAAATGAGCGAGTAGCGAAAGGAGAAGTACCAGTTCCGTTTGCGCAATAAACGTACCGATGATATTCATCGCAGTAAAAACGCAGACCGCAACTGTTATAGCAATAACTGCTTTGCGGTTTTTTACGTGAGGTGAAAACACTTTGATAAAAAATAAAATACACGAAAGGAAGATTAACGCATAGCTGTATAAGGCATGCACGTAAAACCACGGACCGTAAATAAACGGACGGAGATCGATACCGAATGTTTTCACTTCCGGATTTAAACTGATAAAAAAGGAGTGCCGATTTGCGGTAATGCTTAATATACAGGTGATGACAGGGACAACGGCTATTAATCTGCGATATAAAAGCGGGAAATTCGGTATGCAGTAAGACTGTGCATAGTAAAATAAAAATAAACCTGAAAATGCAATACATATATAGATGAAACGCATCATAATAAAGCTCAATTGAAGCTCGTGTGTTTGCAGCAAAAAGAAGCGTATCAAATTCCAAAAACCGAGCATGGCGGTTAAGTACGCAATTGGTTTAAAAACTGGATTTTCGTTGCTCTTTTTTAGTGAATATACCGTTATGATAAAAGCAGTTACTGCGTTAAGAATGCGAAAAAAATTGAGGATATCTGTCATACTCATAAGGAAAGATTATAAGGGTGATTTTGTGACTTGTCAATCTTTATTTATAATGGAAAAGAAAAGAGATTGCAATACCTATTGAAACTCAATTTATGACAGGAAAAGACGGAAAATCTGAATATGCGGTTATTGTCTTTTTATGCTATACTGCACCG
>NZ_CALHGC010000419.1 GCF_938029485.1 uncultured Treponema sp.
AGGAACTTTTTGCTTTCCCGCACAGGCAAGTGTTCCTTTTTCGATAGCGGAGCAGACGGGCGGTATGGTGCGCCGGGCATTTCTATTCCGAAGGATGCGAAGCAAATCTAACCGGGTTTTTAGAAATCCCCTACTGCTTTTCCTTAATGCCGAGCTTTTCTGCAGCGCGGGCATAGTCGATTTTTGCGAGCTTATAGTAGTCGGGCGGTAAATGCATTGCCATTGGCCCTTCATATTGGGCGATAATCTTTTCGAGTATAGTGTAAGCATCGTTCCACCGGCGCCGTTTGATATGCAGATGTGCAATTTCGTATTGAGCGGCCACGCAAGCCTTCTCATCGTCTGCAAAGCGTTTCAGGATGGTTTCGTAATAGACACGAGCTGCGCGGTAGTTACCGGAATCAAACGCTTCCTGTGCTTTTTGCGTTAAATCCGGCACTGTCGCATCAGCCGGTATTTCGGATTCCTTAGGGACAGTCATGCACGAGGCAAGACAGAGCACCATAATCGCACAGCACAAATATACGGTATGTTTTATCTTCATATTACAAACTCCTTGTATTGATAAATAATGCATTGGGAATTTCCAAAGCATGAGTTTTTAGATGCCCGATTGTTAGTCGCGCATAATGGTAATTTCAACACGGCGGTTTTTCGCCCTATTTTCGGAAGTGTCATTCGGTGCGATGGGGCGGGTTGCTCCATATCCGGCAGTTTGCATCCTACTTGCTTCAATGCCGCGTTTTGCAAGCTCTTCAGCAATTTTATCAGCCCGCTGAAGAGATAGAACGCGTTCGCCTTCAGGCCGGTTAAGGTCTGCCGTATGCCCTTCGATTAAGAAGTGAGTATTCGGACCGACTCTTCGTAATGCCTCTGCAATCATGTCAAGGCGGCCCGCTTCATCCGGAAGGATTTCCGCCGAATCCGCCACGAACCGGATATCGTACATCGTAATTTTAATAATATTTTTAGGAGCTTTTACGGCGATATTATCAGGTTCGTGATCCCTAAAGAATTTTTCTATATCACGATATATAAAATAGAACTGTTCGTCCACAAGCGGATATGCTGGAGAAACCTGCAAGGTATCCTTATCGCACACAATAACGATCTTGCCTTGGCGCAATAGCTCGATATTTTCGCTTTTTGCAAGGATCCGTTCCGCATCCTCATTGCTGATAATAGGATCCGTCCGGTTATCGCCGAATACCCCCCGGGCTATAATCCTCAAAGGTTCCGTACCGATCCTGTCCCGATATAGGCTTTCGTCTAAAGTACCGGTGTACAAGACAATGCCGTGTTTTTTTGCTCGGCTGGGATCCACGATATTCTTCTCGTAGATCAAGTTCATGTTTTTATTCCATATTTTAGGGAATAAGCAGGGATTAAGCTGTTCGCTTGAATACTCACCGTGTACGGGCAGCTGACCGCGGGCATCAATTAAAATACCGGTATATACCTTACTCGCTGTACCGAGGGGAAAAAACGAAGGGGTATACGGCGCATTGTGTTTTACAAAGAGATTGGCAAGTTCTTGCAAAGGATTTTGATGGTAGACAATGGCTGTTTGCAATTCTTGAGAAAGAACGGGCGCCGTGCTTTTACCGTTATTGATGACGGTATTGATATCGGGTAGAGAAATTTTTTCTTCTGCAAGGTAGTTTCCGAGCCGATGAGAAGAGTCTACCAATATGGAAAGATAGGCATTCTTTAACAAAGAAGACCTGTTTTGCTGAATAAGCCGTATTGCTGCATTTCTATCGGTTGGAAGGTATAATCCGCTTTTATTTAAATCTATTGTGATCTTTGAATCTATTTGAGCGGTTTCCCAGTTTTGTACTGTTTGGGACTCCATCCCTGACGGATAGCTATAGCAGAATGCCGAAGCGAATAAAACGAAAATGGTAAGGGAGAGTGAATGTTTCATAGATACGTCCTCGTTACAGTATCGGCACTTTTAGGGTATTCCCTAACTTGAGGACACTATTTACCGACATATTGTTCTTTTGAGCTAACAGTTCGACGGAAACCGAATATTTCAATGCAAGTGACCATAATGTGTCGCCTTTTTGGATGGTGTGCGTGCCTGCAAAATTTCCTGCTTGTGCGGTTCCCTTCCCCGCGTATGTTCCGACGGATTTTAACGCAGGGATTAAAATAGTCTTTCCGATTCTCAAGGTTTCCGGTTTAAGCCCTTCGTTGTAGTTCACAATACTTTGAACACTGACTCCGTAGTGCTTGGCCAGTGCATAGAGTGTGTCGCCCGATTTAATACGGTACTGATAGTATTTTATCAGCAGTTTATCCGACTGATTGAGCACCGTTTGCGCCGCTTCCGTATATGCTGAGGGGAGACGCAGCTCATATTTGATACTCGGAGGCGTGATAAAATAGCGGAGCGAAGGATTAAGCTTTCTAATCGCTTCGGATTCGAGGCCTAGTTCTTCTGCAAGAAGCCGTACGTCGATTGCCCGCTTAATTTCAATCGTGGAAGTAGGAGCGTGCTCTTCGGTATTTCCCCAATCAATGTTCAATTCCTCGCTGCGGGAAAGTATTTCTGCGACGGCAAGGAATTTCGGTACATAGTACAGTGTTTCTTTTTTTAGATACCCGTGTTCCGCGAGGTACCAATAGTCCGCCTTTCCCGCTTTTTTGATAGCCGCCCGTATTGCACCCACTCCGCTGTTATAGGCAGCCAGTGCAAGCGGCCAATCATTGAATTGGTTGTAGTTCCACTTGAGCTTTTTTACCGCAGCGATGCTCGTCTTCCACGGATCGCGCCGTTCATCCACCCAATCGTCGATATGAATGTTGTATCCGCCGATACTGTTTTTCATAAACTGCCAAATTCCAACGGCTCCCGATTTCGATGTGGCCGTTTCAAAAAAGCCCGATTCAATGACAGGCAGGAACAGCAATTCGGCAGGCATATTTTCAGTTTCCAACAGCTCGATAATAAAATCCCGGTACGGAGCGGAACGCTTCATTATCTTTGAAAGGTAGTTGTAACCGTCGCTGCACATATACTGTTTGCGGAATTTCTCAATTAACGGATGATCGTGCGGAATAAGGGTTCTGTGTAAGAATGCGTTGCTTTGAAAGCTCTGCAGAAGTTGTTTATCCAAATATATTTTCGTGTCCGAGACTACCGGTTTCGGTTGAGTGCTTGCATAGATAAGTCCGATACACAATACTCCCGCTATGATACCGGCTGCAAACGCCTTATGCGAACGGACGTACATTAATGCCGCGCAGCGCCGGAATATGGTGACGGGCTGTTTTTTACCGGTAAAACGTATACGTATCCTCAAATTTTTTCTCCATAATAGATACCTGCCCATTCCCAGCGGCCGTGAATTGCCGTATCTGCAGGGAAGTTGATTTTTTTAAAGTAGAGATACCATGTACGGACGTATTGATTCCATCCGGAAGTCCGTAGATAAGCTTCGTAAGGCGTGGAGGACGGATCCAGTTCTGAGGCAATACTGATGGCGCTGCCGTACATAAAATCCTTTAGATTCGCATCGGACTGCTGCTGGGTATCGGATAACTCCTGCTTCCATGACATTGCAAAGAAGTTTACTTTTGAGCGGCACCGTTCTAACGTCACATAATCCCTTGCACGAATCGCCGTTTTAATAGTCTTTACAAGGTCGTCCAGCGTATTGAACGTCCAGCTTTTTGTCGAAGCGCTGTAGTCGACAATCTTACGTGCATAGCCGTAACTGTCGGGAATACCCGGAATGATAACATCAAACCGGTGCAGATTTAAAAACTGCGTATAGGCTTGGATTGCAAGCTGCCATTCCCCTCGTCTTTCATACGCTCGCGCGAGCATAAAGTACGCTTGTGCAGGATCAAACTCATTATAAAAATCGGTCAAAAGCCGTGAATAATAAACAATCGATTTTGCGCCGGTACCGGCAAGCTCTATCAGATTTTTTAAGCAGAGTAAGTGAATCGATTGTCCGTTTACAACCATATCGGAATAATTTTGAACGATGTATTCAAAATAATGAGCGGCAATAGCGTTTTCCTGAGCTTCCCGGTATGCCGCTGCCAACCGTAACAGAAAGTAGGCATTATACGGATTGTCCGGTTCAGCGTCAATAACGGATTGCAGGAACACTGTCAGAGATTTTATTTTATGTTCGGCTTGCAAATGGCCGGTAATTTTATCGATAAGTGCAAACCGTATTTGTACTTCCTGTTCTTTTTCCAATAAAGCGACTAAGGCTTTCTGTTCTTTTCTATGCTCATGCAGACCGGTATAAAGATAACTAAGCCGGCCGGAAGAGCAAGAACAAAATAAAATGCCGACACAAAGGCCAGAACAGGCAAACAGGTACTTTTTAAACCATATCACACAGGGCATACTATCACAGTGGTTGCATATTGGCAAGGTGTGACACAAGGTGTGATTTAATTGACAAAATCATAGGCTCAATTATAATAGTGTCTTCAATTCCGGAAATTCAGGAGGAAAGAATGGGAAATGTCTATAAGACACGTCCGCACAGAGTACTGGTGAATCTTGTTTTTGGTGCGGGAGCAGCTCTCTTTGTGACTTTTATTGCATCAATTTGGATTAAAAGTTTCGTATTGTTGCTATTGATAGCTTTAGCAACTTTCGCCGGCGATATTTGGTTGGTAATTATCGATAATATGATTGTTATAGAAACCGACGGCGATACACTGACAATAAAAAAGGGTAAAAAAATCGACACCTACTCGATTTCCGCCACAGCAATACGGGCAAAAACCGTTAGTTCGGGCGGCGATACGGAATGCTCGCTCTATCTTACGCGACCGGGCGAAGAAGAAGTGCTGATTGACTGCGAATTAATCGGTATTACGCAGTTTATAAAGTTATTGGATGATTTGGGAATCAATAGAGATTCCGTAACCAAACTCAGCACGGACAATACTGATGAACCGGCTAAATTGACAACCGTAAAGGAGAAAACACATGGACACCATCATGGGTAATGCAAGCTTTTCACATATCTATTATTTTATCCTTCTTCCGATAGGACTGCTTGCTTATTTTGCATTCGCAATCTTTAAAACAAAGAAGGATAAACAGCGCGTTACAAATTGGCTGAATGAACATCCGGATGCGGTAAAAGTGTATATCGGTAAAACAAGTTCGGTAACCGGTATGCTGGCGAGTGCTGCTCAGCATATAACCGTCAACAGTGTTGACGGGGAGCGTCCGCTCTACTTTAGAGAAAAACTTTCAACCGGTTTCTATGTTACTCCCGGAACGCATATCGTTGAATCATCTTTTTCAAAAACTCGTCCCGGTTTCTTTTACCGCTCCGTTACAACGACCTACGGTGCGAGCAAACAGGAAATTACGGTAGAGGCTTCCAAATCCTATAACTATTTCTTTAATACAAAAGAAGAAACCTACGGGTTTGAAGAATTGCATTGAATTTCAAAAGTTTAGGAGAAAATAGGTAAACCAAAAGAATTTAGTCTTGAGGTATGCAGAAACCGGTTTTTGAAACAACACCCCAATGCTCACGCCGGGGTGTTGTTTCGGATAGTTTGTCGGACTTCCTTAATATAAAAAGCCGATAGGCTTTTAGTTTTTGGACAGCTCTTGATAAATCATCTCTTTACAGAACAGGCCGATAGGCTTGCTCTGTAAATCTTTCGCCTACTGTTTTTGGACGTCCTCACAGATATTTGCTTCCGTTTCAGTATCGAAGAAGCGCGCTTTTTCCATGTTTGGAACAAAGTTAAGCGATTCACCGATTCCCGCTTCAACGGTATTGAACGTACGGGCAATAACCTGCTGGTTCTTTGATGACAGATAGAGATGTGTTTCGGCTCCGAGTGGTTCTTTAACGGTAATTTTAAGCCTCATGATGTTTTTAACAGTATCACTTTCGGCGACAAGCTGCAGATCTTCCGGTCGAATACCGAAAAATACATTTTTATCGACGTACTTCTTTAAATATTTTTGTTGCTCTTCGGTAGGCGTCAATACAAAGGTACCTTCATCGATAGCGATGCCGCCGTCTTTTTCTATCACTTTAACATGTAAGAAGTTCATGGGCGGTGATCCGATAAAGCCTGCTACGAATTTATTTATCGGATGGTTATAGAGATAGAGCGGCGAACCTATTTGCTGCACTTTCCCGTCTTTCATAACAACGATTTTATCGCCCATCGTCATCGCTTCGACCTGATCATGCGTAACGTAAATCATCGTTGCTTTTAAGCGGTTGTGCAAGTCGGAAATTTCGGCGCGCATTTGAACACGGAGCTTTGCATCCAGATTGGAAAGCGGTTCGTCAAATAAGAATACTTTTGGGTTACGGACAATAGCGCGTCCTACTGCGACACGCTGGCGCTGACCGCCCGAAAGAGCTTTCGGCTTGCGGTCAAGCAGTTTTTCAATGTCGAGAATACGAGCGGCTTCGTGCACGCGGCGTTCGATTTCCTGTTTATCGACTTTTCGTATCTTTAATCCGAATGCCATGTTGTCATAGACAGTCATGTGCGGATAGAGCGCATAGTTTTGGAAAACCATTGCGATATTGCGATCTTTCGGCGGGACGTCATTCATGCGCTCTCCGTCTATGTAGAGGTCGCCTTCGCTGATTTCTTCGAGTCCTGCTACCATGCGGAGTGTCGTCGATTTACCGCAGCCGGACGGTCCGACGAATACAACAAACTCCTGATCTTCAATAACGATATTGGCGTTCTCTACTGCACGGACTCCTCCGTCATAAATTTTGCCGATACCTTTCAATTCAACTTTTGCCATTACGGCCTCCTAAAAATTATCCTATGAGGAAAAGTATACCGTCAAATTTTATATCTGTCAAACAAAAAACAATACTACTGATGGTGCATCAAAGTAGATGGGGTGCATATTTTCAAAAGGAGCGGAATATGCTATAGTAATCTGAGAGTATGCTTGAATTAAAACCGATTATCATAAAAGAAGTGAACGGCAAAAACGATGTCTATTATACTCTGACGTGGACAGCCTTAACGCGTGCGGATAAATATAAGATAACAACTTCCGTTCCTGCAATAGCCGGTATGTACGAGCTGTATTATATGGATACCCATAAACGGCTTAATTTGCTGGCGATTACACATGCGTGGTACGGAGGATTGCGGAGTAACTTGCGGCAAGCCGTTGATCCGTACCATACCCATGACCTTGCGATGCGTGCACTGCTTGAAGATGCTCCGTTATTCTACCGTTATTCCTGCTCCGATTCCTTTGGAGATCTTTTGGATACCGTATGGTTTTTACACAATGTTTATTTTCTCGACGATGTGCGGGTGGAGCATTCGCAGCGGTATCGGAAGATTTTTTTACAAGAACAAGCTCCCGATAAAATATATTGGTTGGATTAACCTATGAGTAAACTTACGAAAAAAGAAATCGGTGCGCATATTGCGCTCTTAGTTGCGGCAATGTTTTGGGGAACCACCTTTGTCGCTATCAGCAGTACGAGCAGTTATTTTCCTCCTGCTTTTTTGGTCTTTCTACGGTGCGCTATCGGAGGCGGGATGTTGATGCTGGTTTTTGTAAAACGGTTAAAAAACTTGTCCCGCTCATACGTTACCGTTTGTGCTTTTCTCGGTTTTTTGATGACTATCGGCTATTTGATGCAAAATCTTTCCATTACTACGGGGTGCCCCCCGGGACGGTGCGGCTTTTTAGTCGCGACTTATTGCGTTATTACTCCGTTTATTGCGTGGTTCGTATGGAAAAGAAAGCCGAATATTTACCACGTTACCGCCGCCCTTGTCTGTCTGGTCGGTATCGGCTTTATTTCGATGCCGGATCTCTTAAAAACTTCCGATGTCGGTTTAAATCTCGGTGATTTCCTCGCTTTGATAGGCAGTGTGGTTTTCGCTGCATATCTCGTGTATCTTGGACGGTATGTCGACACCATGGATCCGGTTTTGCTCACTATCGGAAATCTTTTTTTCGGATCCGTGTATGCAGGTCTCTATACCTATTTTTTTGAAGACAGCGCTAAAATCGTTTGGAACGGATATTCCATCTTTGCCGCTCTGTATTTAGGCGTTATCTGTATGTCGTTGACTAATATACTGCAGGCGATCGGTCAGCGGGAGGTTATCGCATCGACAGCTGCACTCATATTTTCCCTGGAATCGGTATTCGGTATTATCCTTGCTATCGCTTTCTGGCATGAGGCGGTAACGGCTTCGCTTTTAATCGGGTGCGCTTTCATTTTTATTGCTATTGTCATTTCCGAAACCAAACTGGGATTTCTCAAGAAAAGAATAAGCAGTAATGTATTTAGAAAAATTTTTTCTCAGATAAAGAAATAAACCGATGATCGACAGTGCATGGCAGGCTTTTTGCGAATTTAGAACCGATTTTAAAACAATGTGCCGGCGATGGCTTAACCGCTGCGGTTATGAGTATTCGGCTCCTGATGAAGCGGTGTCATCCGTAGAAAAATCGGTAGGGCGGGGAACGCTGCATCTGCTGCAGCAAGCTGCGGCGGCGGAAAATAAAACCCCTGCCTATCCGCAGGAAACCCCCATTGTTTACAACCATAGTTTGGACGAAGTACACGTTTCCGATCAAATAAAACTGATCATCATTAGTGATAATCCGGGAAAAAACGAACAGCTGCATAAAAATCAGCGCTATTTGGTAGGTCAGGCGGGG
>NZ_CALHGC010000420.1 GCF_938029485.1 uncultured Treponema sp.
AAAAACTTGGCATCTTGTTTGCTTTAATAATTGATATACAGGGTTTAATCAAGGTGATTGATAAAGCACCTTATTGATCGGCGAGTTCCCGCTGCATTGCACCGGAAAACCGTATACTTCATTTGCAAGGAGTTTTGACTTATGGAAAGAATACAGAATACGCGTACGGATAATAATATCTTTGCAACCTATTTGAGAGAAATAAACAAGATACCGCTGTTGTCGGTAGAAGACGAAGTAAAATACGCAAAAGCAGCTGCTGCCGGTGATGAAAAGGCAAAAAAAATACTGATTGAATCGAATTTACGATTCGTGGTCAATGTCGCAAAAAAATATCAAAATAAGAATATCCCGATTATGGATTTAATCAGCGAAGGTAATATCGGGCTGATGAATGCTGCCGACCGTTTTGATCCCGATAAGGGGTACAAGTTTATTTCGTATGCGGTATGGTGGATTCGCCAAGCAATTTTAAAAGCCATCTGCGAAAAATCCCGCATGATTCGGCTTCCGTTGAATAGAGCGAACGAATTGGTGCAGATTGAAAAAGCCCGTAAACTTATGGGTAAGGCCGGAAGCGAACCGGAAGATAAAGAGCTAACCGATATCGCGCAGAAACTCCGCATTGAACCCGATATGGTACAAACAATTATGAATGCCGCTCGCGATCCCGTTTCTCTGGATGCACCGATGTTTAGTGATAACAACGCTGCAAGCACCGGCGATTTTGTAGAAGACACCCGTTATATGCAGCCTGAAAGCTATGCGCTTGATATTGATCTCCGTGAGAATATTGATGCGTTGCTTGCTTCCTTGACTGACCGGGAGGCGGAAATTCTTCGGTACCGCTTCGGATTAAACGGATATGAGCAGCTTTCGTTAAAAGAAGTAGGAATACGCTTTAATTTAACCAAAGAACGCATCCGCCAAATCGAAAAGAAAGCGCTGGAACGTTTACAGGCGATAGGACATCAACACGAACTCGAAAGCTTCGTCGCATAACCTTCATTAGAGCGGCCGCATTAGGTTGCCTTTTATATAGGTGCCGCTGCAGAGGGGATGCGGTATTCGGCGTAGCGGACATTCTTTTTTTCTACGGCATCACGCAGTGTGCGTTCGACTTTTGAAAGCGTAGATTTTCCGGTTTTCACTTCGACGAACAGCACTTCATCAACTGCGCCTGTAGAAAGCCCCGGAAAGGCGACAAAGTCTACGGGTTTACCGACAAACCGGATTTCTGTCGGATCGGCAGGGAAATCGGGAAAAAATGCTGCAAATTGTTCGGAAAGCTGCCCATTCAACACTGCCCGCGACCGTTTAACGGCATCTTCACGGGCAATTTGAATTTCTTTAGTAAGATGCTTGCTTGCGGAAAGCTGTCCGATTTTTGTTCCAAGGAAGAAAGCAACGATAATAAATGAAATACCGGCAATCGCCAAAATAAGCAGCAAAAGCTTTAATTCTATCAGGTCTGCCATAATTTTCCTCCTCAAAAGTTTCTTTTTCCGATATTAATTGTTCTATGATTGTGCTATTGTGAGTATCGGTTGCTTGCAGTATTTCTAAAGGATTTCATAAAGTAGCCCGATATAAGAACGAACCATTTATAAAGTTGAGGCATTAGCGTATGTATCGTATAGGCTCTATATTCTATTGTTGTTTTTGTCTTTCATTGGCCGTTTCTTGTATGTCCGTTACAGCAAAAAGAGTTGCCGCAACGCCTATAAAGGAATCGAACGATGCCGCCGGGCAGATACACACGGAACAGCCCCCCAAAACGGCGAATCCGGTGAATTATGTTCCGAAAACAGCACAGAGAGCTGCGAGATTGTTGCCCGAGCTTACACAGGCCGTGAATAATTACGATGTACACAAAGCCTTTGCATTATTCGGCGCCATTTATGAGTCGTGCAACGGGCAAGAAAATAATAAAACCCTTATCGATGCGCGGCAGCGGATACAGCCATTGTTGAATGCCGTATCTTTAGAGGCAGTCAATCAGCCGGCGCCGGTAAGTGCAGGCTCACCGTTCACCCGGCCGTTTGCAGCACGCATTGTAATTACTGCTCCGGAAAAACAAATCCCGTTAGATAATTATCCCGTTACCGTTTTATACCCATCTTCCGGCACAGGCAGCAGCTTAAAAACAGACATTGTGCGTACCGATACCGGAGGTTTTTTATATTTTACCCCTCCTATACCGGAAAAAGCATGCGACGGGACGCTTTTCTTTTATCTTTCACCGACAGGAGCAGGGGATGCCGCTTCTTTAGCAGCTGCAGCAAAAAATCTCTCCGTTTCTTTTCCCTATAAAGTTGCAACAAAAGAAAAACGTGTACCGACTATTATCGCTATTCTTGATTATGATGAGAATAATACCCCTGTTTTTTCCAGTAATACAACGGCAACCCGTCTTCTTACAGGGCTTATGAAACGAGGATTTAGTAGAGTAGGTCTTGACGAATATCGTGAACTGGCCGAAACCGATGAAGTTTCCGTAATCCATACCGCGCAGAGTAAAATCGGTACGGCGGTTGATCGTTTTATTTTCGGTAGAACACATATTACGGTAGAACCGGCAGAAGATAATACTTTTGTCTGTACCATACGTGCCGATATATCGATTTGGGATTTTAAGCAAACGCGAAAGATACATCAATTTACCTTTGAACACACTGCAAAAGCCGGGACAAAAGCACAAGCAATCTCGCTTGCCCGTACCGATTTGGGTGAAACGGTCATCGCAGAAACTTTCAATTACAGCTTGTAAGCACTGTCAGAATAAATGCACAAAAAGAAGGGTTCTTGCAGTTCAAACATTATTTGCTTATACTCTGCGGCATGAAACTTTTTGTTGTGCGCCACGGTGAAACGGATTTAAATGTGAAGGAACTCGCATGCGGGGTTTCGGAGACGAATCTAACGGAAAAGGGGCGAATGCAAGCACAAGCATTGGTAAGCCGGTTAAAAGAAGATAAAGAAAAAAACAATATTACAACAATTTATGTGTCTCCGCTCAAGCGGGCGAGGGATACGGCGGCATATATCGAACAAGCATTACAGCTTACGGCTATTCCGGATACCCGCCTAAAAGAGATAAATTTCGGCGATTTTGAAGGGAAACCATGGAATAATCCTGAAATTTTGTACATTCATAAAAATCCTTTTTTAAAATTTCCCGCAGGTGAATCATTTGCACAGGTAGTACACCGTGCATACAGTATTATAGAAGACGTAAAGAACAAGCATACGGGAAGCGGCAATATTCTCTTTGTCTGCCACGGTGTGCTTACAGCGGCTATCTATACGTACTTTAAACCTTTTTCGGCAGAAGAATTACTCCGGTTGGAAATTAAAAACTGTCAACTAATTGAGTTTGATTTGTAAGAATAGCGATGCCGGCGGCAGATGCCTTATGAGCACAATTACACCCCGATTTTCTGTATCAGGGTATGGTGATCCCAATCGGGAAAATACCGGTTAAGGAGTCTTTCCATTTCGGGAAAAACCGGCGCTTCAATGAAAGCGGGTATATCCGCCGGACGGGTATCGGGAAAATACAATCTCCATGCGTGGAGCTGATACCGCGAACAGCCGGAGAGTAGAACGCCTCCGTTATATTTACTATCCCCTGCAAGCGAGTGGCCTACGCTCATTGTATGCTTCCGTATCTGATGTTTTTTACCGGTAATAAGTTTGAACAGTATAAGCGATGCATTTATATCTTTGCTGTATGCAACCGAATAACACTGCGTCATCGCTTTGCCACTCGCCTCGTGGGTTGTAACACATTGTGTCTGCATAGCGCCGCGTACGATACCTAAGTAATATTTATCCACCGTTTTTTCCCGCAGGCACTGAGAAAACCATTGGGCGCCTGCAAGTGTTCGTGAAAAGCACAGTATCCCGGTAGTATCTTTATCAAGCCGGTGCAGCGGCCCCGGTTTAAACGAGAGGCTTAGTGAGCGACCGCTGCCGGAAGCGGCGGCAGATTGTGCGGCGGCGGATAATTCTGAAATGGCGCCGGACAGCAGCGTGTCTATACTGCGGCTGCCATGTACGGGAATTCCGGCAGGTTTATTCACGATAAGAAGATCGGCTGTCTTTAATAAAATCGGAATAGCAATAGAGAGGCAGCCTTGCCGAACGGATGCGCACCCCGCCCTATCGGATGCGGATGACTTTTTACTTTGCCGGCCGGTTAGGGCGGATGTTTTTTTCCGCTGCAGATTATCTCTATTGCTTTGCTCTGTTACTTGTAATAGTTGTTCTGCCTGTTGTTCGGCAGGGAGCAGCGATGAGGCAATCGATAACGTATCACCTACTGCTGTCCGATAATTAAGCGCCGTCCGTTTTCCGTTGATGCGGATTAAGCCTTTACGGATCGCCGCATATAACATTGAAAGCGGAAGACTTGAGAGAAATTTTCTGATTACGCGGTCAAGCCGCCTACCGGCATCGTTTTCCGAAATAATAAATTCCGTTTTTATGCTTTTCCCATACGGCCGATGCTGTTTAATACCAGTTGCTTGAACAGAGGCGCCGCTTTTTTTCCCGCATCCAGCACTTCTTGTTCGCTTAATAACGAAGTGCCGATACCTGCTGCAAGGTTCGAAATAAACGAAATGCCGCACACCTGCATACCTGTATGCCGGGCTGCAACCGCTTCCACAGCGGTACTCATCCCGACGGCATCGGCTCCGAGGCTCCCTACAAGACGTACTTCCTGCGGTGTTTCATAAGCAGGGCCGGTGAATTGGCAATACACACCTTCCCGGAGAGGAATATGCAAAGATTCCGCTGCTGCTTTGATATGTATCCGGAGATTTTGAGCATACACTTGAGTCATATCCGGAAAGCGTACACCAAGAGCTTCAAAGTTTTTCCCGATGAGCGGAGAAGGCACAAAGCAGGTGATGTGGTCGGTAATCATCATAAAGTTACCTGCACTAAAATTTTTGTTTACACCGCCTGCTGCATTGGTTAAAAAAAGAATTTCCGCCCCCATCAATTTCATAATCCTAATAGGGAGAACCACATCGGTCATCGGATATCCTTCGTAATAGTGGATTCTCCCCTGCATAATAACAACAGGAATTCCGTCGATTTTTGCAAAGACAAACGCCCCGCGGTGTCCCGGTGCTGTGGAAAGCGGAAAATTACGAATGGAAGCGTAAGGGATTACGACGTCAACCTGCAGTTCATCTGCAAGATCTCCCAATCCGGAACCAAGTACCAATGCAATTTTAGGGGTATAAGGGATTCGCTCCTTTAAGTTTTTAAAACAATGCAACAATTTTTCTTCAGGGTTCATGTGGTTTCCTTTAAACATCTGTACTGGCATTTGTCAACAAGCGTTCTATATCGGCTAAATCCGTGATGCGGCTTGCAACTGTTTTGTTTCGTCCTGCTGTTTTTTTATCATATTGAAGCGTTGCATGATAGAGTTCAAGTAACATGGACGCCAGAACGGCAAGATTCGGCCCTAAATTACTGAATGCCATATTGCGATATACCTTATCAGCGGTCGCCATCTTGGTATTTGCTTCGGTAATCGAATTGATATTAGGAAGAACATCGCGTCTAACTAAATAAATGAAACGAGAAAGTGCAATGATATCATAATAGAGATCATCAAGGTGGAAGCCTTGTAAGACAAAATCTTCGGAATGTTCGGTCAAATCAACGATATGCCGCGATAAATCAATATTGGAAAGAATTTGTGCAAACAAGGGGCGTAAAAAGCGCGTTGCAATATTTTCATTATAATGCCTTCCAATTCTAACGATTATCTCAGCGATTATTCTATCATCAACTAACATAGCGTTTACTATATATCAGTTTAGGGATTTTTACAAGCCGTTATCCGCTGCGATTGCCCATAATCCCTTGCATTGCCAAATATAAACATGATACTATTCTTTTCATGGAAAGAAAACGGATTTTAACGGGTGATCGCCCTACGGGGAACCTTCATCTGGGGCATTATGTCGGCTCGATTAGGAATCGGGTTCGGCTTCAAGAAGAGTTTGAATGCTTTTTTATTATTGCGGACTTACATACGCTAACCACCAAGCCCGACAAACACTATATCGATGAATTGGCCGATAACGTGCGGCAAATGGCGCTGGATTATTTAGCCTGCGGTATCGACCCTGAAAAATCGGTTATTTATCTGCAATCGGCAGTGCCGGAGGTATGCGAGCTTAACCTGTTTTTCTCCGACCTTGTTACCGTGCCGCGGCTGCAGCGTATTCCTTCCATAAAGGATATGGCGAAAGCAGCGCACTTGTCCGAATTACCGCTCGGGTTGCTCGGCTATCCGGTGCTGCAGGCTGCCGATATTTTGCTCCCCCGCGCCAATCTGGTACCGGTCGGTAAGGATAACGAAAGCCATGTCGAACTGACACGGGAGATTGCCAAGCGTTTTAACTATATGTACGGCGACGTATTCCCGCTGCCGGAGGTGATGGTAAGCGATTACGGCTCGCTTGTCGGTACGGACGGACAGGCAAAGATGTCGAAGAGTCTTAACAATGCGATATTTCTCTGCGATGACGAAAAAACGGTGATAAAAAAGGTTCGCGGTATGTACACCGATCCCAACCGAACCAGCGCCGATATTCCGGGGACTGTAGAAGGGAATCCCGTGTTTATTTACCATGATGCATTCAACCCTAATAAGGCGGAAATTGAAGATTTAAAGGAACGCTATCGGAAAGGTAAGGTCGGCGATGTTGAAGTAAAGGATAAACTCGCAGCCGCTATCAATACTTTCCTTGAGCCTATCAGGGAACGGCGAGCGATGTATGCCTCCAAACGCGGCTTTGTCGACGAAATTATCTATAACGGCACGATGAAGATGCGGACGGAAACTGCCCAAACGCTTAAATTGGTAAAGAAAGCGATGGGCGTTTCCGGTGTCTGGAATAAAATCTCCCGAAAAGCGGAAGAAGCAAAGAAATAGTTACTAATATTTTATCAAGTGTGCCGTTTCAAAGGTTTTTCGGCGGGACTCTTCGACAAGGCCGCGAGCCGCCCCCTCGGACAAACCCCATTCGGCTCCGGCATTGTCGGGAAGCCGTCAATAAAGAGCAGCGGTTCCTTTTATTACGACACCGGTTTTTCCGTTCAACGTGATAATGTCGCCTGTTTTTAATATGCTTGTCGCTTCGGGGGCTCCTACGATGGTAGGCTTTGATAGGTTCATTCCCATCAGCGCGGCATGGC
>NZ_CALHGC010000421.1 GCF_938029485.1 uncultured Treponema sp.
AAACAAGCGCGTGCCTCAATCGAGGCAATGGCACGGCTTTCTCCCCTCAGCCTTACCACGCCCGACGAGCGGTATCCGTTCGGTAAAATGCTGTCAGGTGTTATTGTGCGGCACCTCGCACTGCCGGGAAAATTAGAGGATTCGCAAGCGGTACTTGGCTGGTTCGCACAAAAATTGAAAGGGAAAGCGCTGCTTTCGCTCATGACTCAGTATACTCCCATTACGGCAAATCCTAAGGCGCGGCACATCGAGGCTTTTTCGAACCGTCTGCTCGACGAATCGGAAGATCTCAGACTGCGTACCTTTCTTGAAGATTTAAACATCGACGACGGTTTTTATCAGGAATTGGTAAGCGACTTGGACTGGCTCCCCGACTTTAACCGCGTACACACTTTTTCTTCCGCACTGTCAAAACCTCTCTGGCATTGGAAAACGGCCGTCTCCTAAAAGACCTGCGTTTAACAGCCTCTTCGCGGGCGTACCGTAATCCCTGCATTTCCGCTAATGCCGGCAACGCCGCTTTAACTATCCTTGACTACCCTTCCTGCGGTTCCGTAGACACAGCAGGAAGTAAGGTAATGGTTGTCGCCGGAATTGCCGGTCTGCCGGCTTGAATGCTTACCGTAAGCGTGTTTCCGTCAGTATCGACGGCAGCGGTCGTACCCGGAGTAAAGTCCCCTGTGATGATTTTGACGGCGAGGATATCTTCTATTTCGGTTTGCAGCAGCCTGCGCATCGGGCGGGCGCCGAGCAAGGGATCATAACCGTGCTTTATGCAATAGGAGCGGGCTTCGCCGGTGATTCGAAGCTGCAGTTGTTTTGCAGCGAGGCGTCCGGTCAATTTGGAAAGTTCCAACTCGAAAATAGCCTCTACCTCTTTTTCGGAAAGCGGGGTAAAGACAATCAGCGAATCGAGCCGGTTCAAAAACTCCGGACTGAATACCTTTTTGGCCTCCAGTTCAGCGGACTTCTTCATGCTCTGATAGTCGATCGTACGGTTTTCTACCCGTGCAAAGCCGAGCGGCTCGTCCATCAAATTTCGCGTACCGACATTACCGGTAAAGATGATCACCGTGTTCCGGAAGCTCACCGTATGGCCGAGGCTGTCCCGCAGTTCCCCCTCCTCCAGCACCTGCAGCAACAGGTTAAAGACATCGGGGTGTGCTTTTTCAATTTCATCAAACAGGATAACGGAATACGGATTCCGCCTGATTTTTTCCGTCAGCATTCCGCCGTTTTCAAAACCGATATAGCCCGGAGGCGCTCCGACCAACCGCGCAACGGTATGTTTTTCCATATAGTCGCTCATATCAACCCTGATAAGGGATTCTGCAGAGCCGAAAAGGAACTCTGCAAGCGCCTTTGCCAGTAGGGTCTTCCCCACCCCTGTCGGTCCTAAAAAGAGAAATGAGCCGATCGGCCGGTCAGATGAGGCAATTCCTGCACGGGAGCGGCGCAGCGCATTTGCGATAATACCGATTGCCTCATCCTGCCCTATGATAGTTTTATGCAGCTCTTGTTCGATATGCGCAAGGCGCTTCGCTTCATCGGAGCCGACACTTTTGAGCGGAATATCCGTCATCAAAGAAACCGTTTCGGCAATATCGGCGGGGCATACTTCAAGCATTGTCTCATTTTCTTGATTCAACCACCGCATTTTAATTTTTTCCAGCTGAACTTTTAAAAGCCTTACTTCGTCGCGTACGACAGCCGCCCGCTCATAATCTTGTACTGCAACCAAGTCCTTCTTTTCACCTGCAAGCTCCGCAATCCGCTGTTCAATGACCGTGATATTTTGCGGCGGTTCGGTTGTATCCATTTTCTTCAAAGCGCCTGCTTCGTCCATCACATCGATTGCCTTATCAGGGAAGAAACGGTCGGGAATATAGCGGGACGAAAGCTCTACAATCTTTTTAATGGTTTCGTCGGAATAGTGAACATGGTGATGCTGCTCATACTTTGCTTTAAGCCCCCCGAGAATCGCGCAGGTTTCTTCTTTGGTCGGCTCTTTAATCAGCACGGACTGGAAACGCCGTTCAAGGGCGGAATCTTTTTCAAAATACTTGCGGTATTCGTCAAGCGTGGTTGCACCGATACACTGTATTTCTCCGCGGGCAAGCGCCGGCTTTAAGATATTAGCCGCATCGAGCGCACCCTGAGAGCCGCCGGTACCGATGAGGGTATGCAGCTCATCGATAAATAGAATGATATTTTTAGCCTCGCTGACTTCTTTAATGATACGCTTGATGCGCTCTTCAAACTGTCCGCGGTACTTGGTACCGGCGACAACAGAAGCAAGGTCGAGCGCAATAACCCGCTTCCCGAACAGCGACCGGGGCACCTGCTCATTTACAATAGCCGCCGCGAGTCCTTCGACGATGGAAGTCTTGCCGACACCGGGTTCTCCGATTAAGACGGGATTATTCTTGCTGCGGCGGGATAAAATTTGCATCACGCGGCGCATCTCCCGCTCCCTGCCGATTACAGGATCGAGAAGACCTTCACGGGTTATCTGTGTAAGATCCCTACTGAATTCGGATAATACGCTATGCTTCTTTTTTTCCTGCTGCTGCTTATCGCGCCGCGTATCCGTACCGTGCAGCTTTTTCATGGTCTGCTGTACGTCATCCAGAAAAATTCCCTGCTGTAAAAAGAAATGCGCAAGGATACTCTCCTGTATCTGAGCAAAAGCCAGAATAAGGTGCTCCGTCCCTGCCGCTTCCTGCTGCATAATCCGGGCTTGAGCGGCGGCGGTATCGACAAGCTGCTTTACCCTATTGGATGAAGGGATTTCTCCCCTCACCGGCTCGCCTTCCCGTATCGGCGTACTTTGTTCCAGCCGCAGCTGCAGCGTCAAAAAATTGACATGGAGATTCTCCAATAAGCGGTATCCGCGCCCCAATTTTTTTGTAATGAGTGCAAGCAGTATATGTTCAGGTTCTACCGTGTCGGCATTTACCCGCCGAGCTTCTTGCTGGCTGAAAACCGTTAATAATTCATAAAGATTCTGTGAAAGAGTATGCATAATCGATCTCCTATTTCTACAGTCCGTTTTTTGCGGAACTCTGAATCCGCAGTTCAGCCCGTTTTAAGATCTCCTGTACTAAAATCGCACGGATACGCTCAATACGGAGTTCATCCAGCTGAAAGGGTTCTTCAAGATGAAACGTGCCGTTCAACATCAAAAAGGCGATATGGGCGGTTTGAGTTTGATACAGAAGCGCGAGACAGGCTTCCTGACTTAAACCTTCGATAAAGCCGAGATTGATGCCAAGTTTTATCTTGAATACAAGATCTATCGTATCTTTTACATCGAGCAAATACGCATTTTTCGCAATACTGAATGCCTTAATAACATCATCCTGAATACGCCACAGCTGCGTTTTTACCAACGAATCCCGCAATTCCCGCTCCTCATTGATGAGTTCTCTAACCGCGGACGTTATCATACTGATTTGCACCTCATCGGTATAGCCTGCAGCGCTTTTAGTAGAAATGAGGTACAGATAACCGAGCATTCGTTTGGTATTCTGCGCATAGTAGGCGTGCACTTCAAGATTTTGCTTTGTTAGCGCCTCTATCTTTCCCTGTATCTTATTTGTCAACGAATGACCCGGCAGCGAACACAATACCGAACACTTTATACCGCTTCCGATATTCATCACATCCGAAGAAAGATAACCGAAGTCCTGAACCGCACTGAATTCCAGCGTTTCTGCCAGTGTATCGATGATATTTTTTCCCAGCATAAAGCATTTTTGAAGTTCAAAGCCTGCATAAAAGGCGGAAAGTCTGATATGGTCTTTGACATTCACGGTTGCCGAAAGGATACCGTCATCACGAACGATGACCCCCGTACCGAAATTCTGCTCCAGATCGGCCGGGATAATATTCCGCTCTTCAAAAATCTTTTTTGCTATTGCATCCAACGTATCGAGCCGAATGGGATGAAAGCCGTCGGCAGGGGGTAAACTTTGAAACGCGGAGACCACAGTCCGGTATACCGTTTCAGCATCTTCCTTACCGAGTGCCGGAGGGAAGCGGTAGTTCTTTAAGTTCCGTACAATACGTACCCGCGAAGAAAGCACCGTATCGTTGTCGTTTCCCGAATAGGTATACCATGCGTTCGAAGTGGCAAACATGCTAGGTTGAAACCTCCTGCTCTTTTATCTTATCGCGGAGATATGCCGCCAGTTCGTATTCTTCATTCTCTACCGCTTTTTGCAGTTCATCTTCAAGATGCTGTAACGAAACTACCGTACCCGAAAATATCTCCGGCTGCAGCGGCAAGTTTCCTGCGTAAAAAACCTCTCCGGAAGTTTCTTGCATGAGCTTTAACACGGTATCGCGAAAATAAAAAAAACAGCGGGAACAGCCGATTATCTTTTTTTCTTTGACACGGCTCAACGGCATTCCGCAATCGGGACACGCTGCAGGACGAGTACCCTCGCTTGTTTCTTCTTTACTGCCTGATTCCGGCAAAAGTCCGTCGAAAATCGCTTTGAGCGAAAAATGCATTTTTTGGTCATCAGAGTAAAGATTGTGTTTTTTAGCACACGCCCTGCAAATATACAGTTCTTTTGCCGTGCCGTCTATAATCTGCCGCACGAGCATGGATACGTTATGTTTTCCGCATATCTGACATATCATGATGCACTCCCTTATCCCCTTTTTCGGAAGCATACAGACAATGATTGATAAAATCAAGGGCAAAGACATCTGCTGCCGCTGCCCTAATTGACGCTAAGCTGACGGTTGTTCTTTTATGTCGCGGGCGACGATATGATAATACAGGTCTTTTCGGAATTTCTTTTTCTTAACCATTTCTTCCAAATTACGGTTTGTCGCTGCAATGACGCGTATGTCTGAGTACGAATCTTTCCTTAAACATTCGTACTCAGACATACGCAGCGCTCCCTTTGTTTTTTATGATTTTAACGGCGTTATCCTGATATGGCGGATAAGCTCACCTTCCATATCATATACTTGAAACATATATTCGCCGATTTGAACTTCGCATCCGACCGTCGGCTTTTTCCCGATGGCCTGTAGATAATTGAATAGATATCCCGCAACGGTATGTCCGTAAGATTCATCGAAGTCCGCATCAAGCCGCTTATTAACCTCCGTCATATTGATACCGCCGTTTACAATATAGTCGCCTCCGCTTTCGTGATTATGGACTTCGGGATCGTTAAAATACTTACGGACGGCAAAAAGAATCGCGATTGCGATTACGCCAAGCAGAGAGCTCTGCATACTGCTGTGATCCATAATCAGCGCACGAGCTATCGTATATAAAAGCACCTCGATAGCGCTTCCCGGCGTATGCTTTGCAAGCATCTTTACGAACTCGATACCGATGACCAGTTCGAACACCGTTGAAAGAAATTCCGCAAACGACGGGACATCCCTGCCGGAAAAGGTACTGATGATAGAGCCCCTCAGCTGTACCAGAACCCGGATACAGAGAAGCAAAATCCCGATAATGACTACCAGTGCAAGCAAAATTTCCGTATAGCTCGCCATCAATCCCAAATACCGTCTGAGATTTTGTTTGTTTAATGCCGCTTTTAACTTATTCATATATCTAATATTATACACTGAAATGCTCAAAAGAAAAGAGGATTTTGAGTTATATCCCCTCTTGTGTAAATAGAGTTTTGTATGCACAATCAATCTATGAAAGAGACCGATAACGCATGAGAGAATTTATGAGCCGCGCACTGCGGAAACTGTCGCGTATGAACGATTCGCAGCTGCGCTCTTTTATTCAGTTGATTGTCGATGACTATGCACTGTTTGATGCGATGATGGATTCGCTTACAAGCGGCGTCATCATTCTGGATTCCGATCATACCATTATAAAAACTAACCGTGCAGCTTTGCGTATTCTCGGTATCCCGCTTTCTGAAAGCCCCGAACGGCCGCTGTGGGCGTCTATTCCCGACACCAAGCTGGCGGATTTTATCCATACGGTGATAAAAAATGAAGAGACATGTACCGCAGAGGAATTTGTCATTGTTGCCGATGAGGGAAATCACTACATTGAGCTTTCGGTACTGCCGCTTGTAAAAGAAAAAAGGGTGCGCGGTACGAT
>NZ_CALHGC010000422.1 GCF_938029485.1 uncultured Treponema sp.
CAGTACGTTGGAAATTGCAAAAAATTTAGGCTGTAAAATAATAGATAATCCCAAAACGGAACCTACCTATGCCAAATGGCTTGGATTTAGCAAATGTACGGGGAAATATTTAATAACAATCGACCATGATGAGGTTATGGAGAATAAAGACAGCATATTATTAAAAGTCAAAGCTGCCGAAGAACATTCTGAATGTAAAGTGGTTATGTGCAGCGGTTATAAACGTCCGCAGGACTATCCTGCTTTAAATCAATACTTATCCGATTTTGGAGACCCTTTTTCTTTGTTTATGTATAATTGCCCTAAAGATTTTCAGTTTTGGCTTCCGTTTTTAAAAAAATATTTTACAATTGAAGTAGACAATGAAAATTATTCACTTATTTTGTTTGGAGAAAAAAGAGTTATACTAGTTGAACTGGATTGTTTGGGAACAATGCTTGAAGTTCCATATTTTAGAAATATTGTAAATAACTCTAAAGATCCTGAAAATACATTTTCCATGCTTTTTTATATTATGCTTGAAAAAGGTGATACATCAGTTATTGTTATAAAAAATGATCCTCTTGTACACTATTCTGTGGATTCATTAAAAGCGTATCTTCCTAAACTTAAATGGCGTATTTGCAATAATATACATTTCCCGGAACAAGGAAAAGTTGGATTTACGGGCAGACAGCAATATCAAAAAATAAGTCAAAATAAAAAATATTTATTTATACCCTACAGTTTAACTATTATAATTCCATTTTTGTACAGCCTTGTTTTGTCGATACAGCGTAAAAATCCCATATATCTTATGCATCCTGTTTTATGTCTATATGTTGCTTTTGAAATACTGTACCAATATGCACTCAAGCTGTTCGGTAAAACTCCCGCATTTACCAGTTATGACGGTAAAAAAGAGGTTAATCTATGATCCCTTTTAATATTCCGCCTGCAAGCGGAAAAGAAATTGCATATATACAAAAAGCAATAGAAAACCGTAAAATTTGCGGAGACGGCGAATTTACAAAAAAATGTTCCGCTTGGATGGAAGGTAAATTTAATACACAAAAGGTGCTTTTAACAACTTCAGGAACTTCCGCTTTGGAAATGGCGGCTGTTTTATGTGATATACAAGCGGGTGATGAAGTTATTATGCCCTCTTACACCTTTTGTTCAACGGCGAATGCCTTTGTTCAACGCGGAGCAAAAATTATTTTTGTAGATATTCGTCCCGATACGATGAACATCGACGAAACTAAAATTGCAGAAGCCGTTACCTCTAAAACAAAGGCTATAGTGCCCGTCCACTATGCAGGTGTATCATGTGAAATGAATGCTATTATGAAGATTGCAAAAAAGCATAATCTTTTTGTTGTTGAAGATGCTGCTCAAGGGGTTATGTCTTCATATAAAGGAAAAGCTCTGGGTACAATCGGCGATTTCGGCTGCTACAGCTTCCATGAAACAAAAAACTACAGCATGGGGGAAGGCGGTGCTATTGTAATAAACAATCCTCAATATATTGAACGTGCGGAAATAATCCGTGAAAAAGGAACAAACAGAAGTCAGTTTTGGCGAGGGCAAGTCGATAAATATACATGGATCGAATACGGTTCATCTTTTTTGCCGAGTGAATTGAACGCCGCATATTTATGGGGACAGCTTGAAATTGCAGATGAGATAAATAATGACCGTTTGACAAGTTGGAATGAATATTATCAAAATCTTACGGAATTAGAAAAGAAAGGCTGTATTGAATTACCTGTTATTCCTTCCGATTGTGTACACAATGCTCATATGTTTTATATAAAAGTTAAAGATATTGAAGAACGTACTCGTTTAATAGAATTTTTAAAACATAAAGATATAGGGGCTGTTTTTCATTATGTTCCCTTACACTCTGCATCGGCGGGGAAAAAATACGGCTTTTTTTTCGGCCGAGATATTTATACGACTAAAGAAAGTGAGCGCCTATTGAGGCTTCCAATGTATTACGGATTAACTAAGGAAAATATAAACAAAATATGCAATACAATTAAATTATTTTGGGAGTAATAAATATTATGATTGTTACTTTACGCCCTATAACAATAAATGATACTGCCAATATAATTAGATGGCGGAACAGTGATATTGTAAGAAGTATGTTCATAGATAGAACTCTTCTTACTCAAGAAACACATAATGAATGGTTAAACACATTTGTTTCTACCGGCAAGGTTGTGCAGATGATTATTTCGCTATCATCCACCGGACATGATATCGGTTCCATTTTTTTAAAAGATATAGATCCGATTCATCACAAAGCCGAATTCGGAATATTTATCGGTGAAAAAACAGAGCTAGGTAAAGGGTACGGATTAAGTGCAACAAAGCAAATAATAACCTATGGATTTTCAAAATTAAAATTACATAAGATATATTTACGTGTACTGAAAACGAATGAATCGGCAATACGTATGTATGAAAAAGCCGGTTTTAAAAAAATAGGTATTTTTAAAGACGATGTTTTTGTTGATAATACTTATTTGGATATCGTGTTTATGGAAATACTCAACGTACAATCTTAAAGGAACTGTATGCTTATTTTTTGGGTAGGAACCGTTGCAGAGCTTATTAAAGTTTTCACGGTTATTATTGAAGCAAAAAAAAGAAATATTCCCTATCTAGTAATCGGTACAGGGCAAAACAATCTTATAGGTACCGATGTGCTTAAAGCCTGTAACGATAATGTTTTGGATATGGAGCTTTCCGATCCTTCTTCCATAAAAAAATCGGCTGCGGGACTTTTTATGTGGTTTTTTAAAACATATAGGCGTGCAAAATACGAATTTAAAAAACTGATAAAAACCGGCAATATTAATCCTAAAAATACGATTATGATTGTACACGGTGATACAGTTTCAACTTTGATGGGTGCTTTACTTGCAAAAAAATACGGTATACGGCTTGCACATATCGAGGCGGGGTTACGCTCTTTTGATTTACTGCATCCCTTTCCTGAAGAAATAGATCGTATTTTAACTTCAAAACGGACGGATTATCACTTTTGTCCGGGCGAGATTGCCGAGGGGAATCTTTATAAAGCAAAGGTTTCGGGGGATATTATTAACACGTGGCACAATACAATTTATGACGGTTTACAGTTTGCTAATACCCGACCCTTTAATGCCGAACTAAAAACGGAAATTGAAAAAATACAAGGTGCATATTTTGTTTTTGTTATGCATCGCCAAGAAAATGTTGCGAATACGGCCTTATTCAAAAAAACAATCGAAAAAATACTGGAAGCGGCACACTCAATGCACTGTGTGTTTATCTTACATGAAATAACGCGTTTGGCACTGGAAAAAAACGGTTTACTGCAAAAAGTTGCAAATGATCGTTTTACTCTGCTCCCCCGTGTTGAATATTTTGATTTTATGAAAATACTATACGGTGCAGAATTCGTTATAACAGATGGCGGAAGTAATCAGGAAGAATTGGCATATATGGGAAAACCGTGTTTAATTATGCGTACAAAAACCGAGCGTCAAGATGGTATCGGGGAAAATGCGGTATTGTGCAATAATGATTTTGAAATTTTCAACCGATTTATAAAAAATTACGGCTCATACAAGCGGCCGGCCATTGTTGTGGAAACGTTACCGAGTTTGTGCATTATTGAGACTTTAGAAAAAGAGATAGAAGGATAAGTATTATGGGAATTGTGTCTTATTTATACAGTGGGACCAGACTTGCAGAAAACATACGTTCTGTACTGGTCGTATTGGGTATACAAAAAATATACAATATTTTAAATATGAAAAAACTAAATAAACATCCTACGCCGCAGATGTTTAAAGCCCGCGAATTTTTTAGCGCCAATGCAAAAAGAATAGAAACAGTAAAAAATATGTTTGCGGATGAAGAATCAAAAACGGTCTTTACCAAACTCATACACATGAGGCAATATTATGATACTAAGGATATACCGCACTATAACTATTTTAATCAGTATTTTCCAAAAGATATTATTCAATGTAGTAAAAATGAGGTATTTGTTGACTGCGGCGCTTTTAACGGCGATACCGTAAAAACATTTATCAAGCATTGCCCGGACTACGGTTCGGTTATCGCTTTTGAACCCGATAATGAGAATTTTTTAAAATTAAATCGAAATTTAAAACATAAACATAATATTCATACTGTTAAGGCAGGAGTATATAACCATACGGGATATATGAACTTTATTGATGGAAAAGGCGGCGGGTCAACAATCAACAATCAACAATCAACAATCAACAATCAACAATCCTGTATTTCTGTTACTACTATTGATAGTCATGAAGAATGTAAAAAGGCAACATTTATTAAAATGGATATTGAAGGAGCAGAGCTTCCTGCACTACAAGGAGCGGAACACATTATTAAGAAAAATAAACCGAAGCTTGCTATTTCTATTTATCATAGTGATGAAGATATGCTGCGTTTAGCCGAATATATCCATAAGATTGTCCCCGAATACAAATTATATATAAGAGCTCATACTATGGGAATTGCGGAAACAATTTTATATGCCGTGATGTAAAATATTAACATTATATAAGGAAGAATAATAGGATATGATATTGATACCGATATAGCTGGTTATTTATCTAAAGCTGATAAAATAGTGCATATCAATACCTACGCGATAAAACAAATTTGGAGTGATTTGCTTATACCAAAAAAAATAAACATATCCAAAATATTCTCTTCAAATCATATAGGTTTATCGGCAAGGCAGCGTAATTCCGGATGGGATTTTAAAGGCTCACCGTATGATAACACATTTATTCCGCAAAATAAGTGCTCATATGTAAAAGAATACCATCAAAACATATTGAATCAAATCAAAACTAATATAGTTTTTGATAGTGATTATATAGTCTCAGATAAGATTAATGAAACTGAATGGGATACGCTTTTGAATATTATAAATTATTGCGAAAAGAAAAATATTCGCTTATTAATTTTTCTTCCTCCTTTTTCACCTGAAATATATGAAGCCATGATAACAAGCGGTCAATATGAATATTTAACCGATTTACAAACCCGCTTGATGCTATTGGAAAATGAAAAAAACTTTCAACTTTTTGATTTTACCTATATGCCTGAAACTAAACCTGAAAATTTCAGTGATGGTCATCATGGAGATCCCTTTGTATATAGAATTATAACAGATAAAATACTGAGTGTTTATAATAAACAATTATAAAAGGATAAGGTTTTAATATGAAAAAATCACGTTTATACATTTTTCTTAGCATTATTTTAATTACTATAACATTATTGCCTCTGTTTATATTATGTCAATATAACCATCCTCAGCATTTTGATAATTATCGTACGTATGAGTATTATCAAGAGAATGGATTTACTCATGATATGCATACATTTTTTTCCCCGGGTACTAGATTCGTAAGTGTGATATATAATCAATTATTAAGGTTGCCAATATCATTAGATGTAAATGATATTAATTTATTATTAACGGTTTTTCGTTTAAGCTCTATGTTCATAATTTTGTTTTTTTCTATTTCTTTATTTTTTTTATGTTTTGTATTGAATAAATTTCTAGTAAGAGCTGCTTATAGTAAATTATTTATATTGTATTCAGTTTTATTATTTGTAATTATTAATTCTTTGCCTAGGATAGATTTTTTCTTCTATGAAATGGTTATGGTTTGCTATACGTTAGGCATAAATTTATTTTTTATATATTTAGGGCTTATCATTATTTATTATCATAAAAAAGATATTTTATCTTTGTTTTTTTCATGTATTGTGCTGTTTTTTTTATGCGGTACTATAGAGTATTTTACTGTATTAGCCGGGTATTCTGCATTTATATATTTGTGTGTATATTTTTTAAAAAAGCGCTCTTTGGATGTTTTTGTGTTATTTCATCTTATATATTGTTTAGTTGTATTTTATTTGTTTGCAACAGCTTATGGAACTTATGATAAAATATCTATTTATTCAGGCGGGGTTCAGAATATATATACTTTCCAAGGATTTTTTGTATGGTTTATTAATGTAACTAGAGAGTTATATAATGCCGGTTCATTTGTGCTTCAGCGTAAAATCCTTCCTTTTA
>NZ_CALHGC010000423.1 GCF_938029485.1 uncultured Treponema sp.
AAGTGCAATATGTCCGCTATGCAACAAAAATACTCGAGCATCAAAATCGCCTGAAAAATAAATCACTGAATTTGCGCTGTATTGAACAGCCTTTGGCATTTTGTCCTCCGTACCACACGCAGTTCTCAACTGTAATCATACATGGTGCTCCCTAAAAACTTCAGTTTTTAAAGGGTACTGCATATATTTATCCGAACAATTAACGGTAAGAACTATCTGCGATGATTATATCATACCTCGCGGAAAAAACCTAGTGCATTATGAATCTTTTTGCTATAATGATTGCTATGATAGATTTGCATACTCATTCCACAGCCTCCGACGGTACTTTTTCACCGGCGGAACTGGCAGCGGAAGCGCATAAGGCGGGACTTTCGCTGTTTGCCCTTACCGATCACGACACCGTAGCGGGCGTTGCGGAAGCACAACAGGCAGGGGAAGCGCTCGGCATCCGTGTTTTGCCGGGAATAGAAATCAGTGTTGAATGGCAGCCGGGCGAGCTGCATCTACTCGGACTGGGAATCGATATCGAAAATAAAACACTCTGCGGTCTTATGCAGTATGCGCAGGAAAAACGGCTGGAACGGAACCGTAAGATAATAGAAAAATTTAATGAGGCGGGGATCGTCATCGACGAAGAAAAGCTCGCCCAACTCGCCGGCGGAGCGGTAATCGGACGGCCTCATTTTGCAAAGTATCTTGTACAGGAAAAAAAAGCCAAATCCATTCAAGACGCCTTTCTTAAATATCTGGCCAAAGGCCGGCCGTTTTATATTGAAAAAGAATGTTTACCGCTTACGGAATCAATAGAAGCCATTAAAGCCGCTTGCGGGGTTCCCGTGTTGGCACATCCGATGTCGCTCTATCTTTCGTGGGGAAAACTACCTGAAACCATCGCACAATTTAAGAAAGACGGTTTAGTAGGACTTGAAGCGTGGCATTCGGGAGCGCGGTACGGCGAATGTGTCCGGCTGCAAGCACTGGCGAAAGATCTCGGGCTGATTGTTACTGCCGGCAGCGACTTCCACGGGGCAAACCGCAAAGACGTACATTTAGGTAGAACCGCAGCCGATCTCCCGATTGAAGACCGTTTTTTTACCGACAACCTACTCCCCGCGCTCGCCGCAGTAAACAGCACGTATCGGTAAAGCGTTTTATCGTAATCGGCATATCACAGTGCAGAGCATTCGTCAAAACTATACATCCTTGTACATTTTTGACTGCGAGTTTTTTACAAAGCAAAAAACTCGTTTCTGTTTGGAACCACCGACATCCGTGCCGGATCGCACACACAGTGCGAAACATTGAGCACTGTACCCTGACGTTTGCGTCGGAGTTGTTGATTCTAAAACAAAAAAAACGGATTCCGGCAGAAGCCGAAATCCGTTTAAGCAGCACTGTTAGCAGTTAATCAGTCCGAAAACCATAACGAACAACGCGACGGTTTCGCAAAGACCGACGACAGTGATGTACTGACCGAAGCCTTTGCCGGTTTCCGCCAGCGCATCGGAACCTGCTGCGGAAGCCTTGCCCTGTGCAATAGCGGAAGCTGCAATACCGAGACCGCACGCAACACCGACACCTAACAGGAACCACGGATCCGCTTGTGAAGTAAGCATTTTGTTCATCAGCAAGAAGCCGTAAATGGTCTGCGTGAGCGGGGCGCCTGCAAATGCGAGGAGGATGAAGGGAGCCGGTTTATTATTCAAATAACACCGCTTCCACGCTCCGATTGTGCCCTGTCCTGCGATAGCAAGCCCTAATGCCGATCCGAATGCCGAAATACCGAGTGCAGCTGCTGCACCAAACATACCAAAACTCATTGAAGTCCTCCAAGTAATATCTACATGATCTATCTCACCGCTCCCGCGTATGAAATAAGAAATGTTAGCGTTACCGCTTTCTATTCGCCGATACAGACGTACCGGCGTTTTATCACATCTTCTAAAAACGTCGGCTTTTAAAAGCTCCCCGTTTTAGAATCCCTTATTCTGCGAAAGGTTCGTATTTGAACCCTGCCCACGTTAAGCCGACATGGTTTGAAAACTCTAATGTATTAAGCCGCACTCCGTGTACGATGACTGAAAGTACGTTCATAATATAGTTCAAACCGTGTCCGAAGAATAACAGCAGCACACCCAAAAAGATGAGGAAGCTGCCGAGCGCCGGTCCCGCCATTTGGTTGACTGTCGCGCTGATTGCAGAACCTGCAAGCCCGACTGCCCAAAGACGGATATAGCTCATGATATCGGCAAAGACGTTTACCACCCCTAAGAACATCGTGATGATATTTTTAAGACTGTCAACGATACTCTGCCCGATACCGGTTTGATAATTTGAAAAAATAAAATTGAGTGCAAAGCCGCCGCCTACCGCAATCATTACCGGTTGGTTAATCTGGTACCGCTCGGCGCTGACAACAAGGCTGAGTACCACGACATACATACCGCAGAGCATCGCAATGGAGCCGACATGTCCCAGTATCTGCGGAGAACGGATATTCCGCACAATCGAGATGATATGCCCGATTGTCAGCTGAATAAGCCCGAGTGTAAAGCAGAACTGCATCAAGTTGGCATTTCTGATGCTCTCTTCCGTTGCGTTCGAGATAGCCGGTACGGACAGGTTCTTCAGCCATGCGGGGATGTAATCCACCGAAATGCCGAACCAGTTGCAGGTTGCCGTTCCCCAGATAACGGTGAGGACACCGAGATAGAGGAACATCTGCATGGCGAGCGGAGCGGGCTGCTCCTTCGCTTTTGCTTTGACGATTCCGATGAGTGACAAGATCACGAGGATGCCGCCGTAGCCTGCGTCCCCGAAAATCATCGCAAAGAAGATACCGAAAAAGAGCAGGAACCACAGCGAAATATCGGGTTCGCGGTAGCCCGGCACGGTACCGAGGAAGTCTGTAAGCGGGGTAAGCAGCTGTACAAACCGGTTATGCCGCATTGCAGTCGGGACGGCATCTTCTTCCGCAGGATCATCTGCAATAAACGCCCAGCCGTTTGCCTTTGCAAGCCCTGCAAAATCAGCTTGTTTTTCAGCAAGAATATAACCGGAAAGCCGCGCAAGCCGGATCGGCTCTTTTTCAGCATTCCCGGCAGTGCCGTTTGCAGCATTACCGGAACCGACCGCCGCAGTAGCTGCGCTGCCGGATGCGGCAAGCGTTGCCGAACTATCGGTACCGGAAGCAACTGCCGTATCTTCCTCAAGCGGGATTACTTCCATACCGGCACGGACGGTTTCAAACTCAATCTCTTTTGCAAGTTTTTTTGCTTCTGCCTTTAACGGCGCAAGCAATTCAGTCCGTGCTCCAATCTTTGCTTTGAATGAGGGCAGCTGTTTTTGCAGCTGTTCTCTTTCGGTACGCATCGCCGAAAGCCGCATATCCGGTAGAATAAGCGGGTTAAAATCGGACGGCAGATCAACCGGCACATCAACGGTTTCGGAAACTATCGCAAAGCGGACTGTTTTTTTACCGCCTGCAAGCCGCACCGTTTTAATGGTTTCAGGAAGCGTTGCGTAGGATTTTTCCGAAAGCTCGCCTATCGTCAAATAGATGCTGTTTTCTTCAAAGCTGCGTATATCATTGGGATCAAAATCACCCCAAGAACCGTATGCCTCGATGTCGCCGGTCAGCTTGTTGATTGCAGCCCGTGTATTTGATTCTTGGTCTTTGAGGTCAAGAATCTCGTCAACTGCCTGCAATAAGTCATTCCGGTTCAACGTAAGCGGTTCAGTCTTTGTTTTTTCAGCTTTTTTCGGCTGCGATTCGGTAATCAACGCTTCCGCTTGCTGCAATCTCGTGTATGTGTTCTGCAATTCCGTCAAGGTATCGCTTGAAGCGGCTTCCTTTTCGATATGCACCGCACCGAAGTTCCGCAGTGTTTTTAACGCTGCCTTTTTCTGAGAATCCAGCACAAGGAGCGTCAGTTTTTTCATCGGTAAAATCATGCTGTTTCCTCCTCATCCGGAGCGTTCTTTTCCAAGTTTTTCTTGGAAATCTTCCCGCGCACAACCGCCGCTACCTGCTGATCTCCCAGATACACGGAAATTTTTTTGATGTTCCGCTTTGTTTCCGGTATCTTTACCTTTTCAAACAAGTTGACACGCTGCGTTGTGGTACGCAGTTCGTTGTTGAGCCGTGCAACCTGTTCGTCGAGGATTTGGGCTTCAAGATCGAGCGATAAAACCCGCTCCATCCGGTCGCAGGCAATGTCGAGCCAGAGCGGCGTTGTAAAAAGATCGTACCTGCTGCGTTCAAAGTCCGCTCCGGAAAATACCGGTATCGAAACACCGGCAATATTTCCCGTCGAAGTACGCACTTCTTTCACCTTGAGGATTTCAGGCGTAAAGACCCCCGCTTCACCGAAGACGGCAATCCACTGCTCAAACTCCTTGTGCAGCGCGTCTCGGTTCAGCCGAACCTCTTTTGCATGCGTCTCAATCGTGCGGATTTCGGTTTGCAGCTGCTGTTTTTTAAGCTGAAGCGTCGGCAAGTACCGCTGGAACATCTTAAGCGATTCTTTTTGATTTTTCAGCTCGTTTTTCGTCAGTTTAATAGCCATCGCTATTCCTTATAATAGAGAAGGAAACGCATTAATCCGCGGAGGGATTGTTCTGCGCATCCTTGGGCCAGAAGGTTTTGATCAAATCGGACTTAATACCGGTTTCCTCAGGAGTAAAGCAGGACGAAAGAATCTTCCATCCGTTATCGAGCGCTTCCTCAAGCGGAATGTTTACCGACAAATCCATCATACGGGATTCAAAAAGCTCACCGTATTTCAGCAGCTTGCCGTCCCATTCGCTCATCATAAAGCCCATCGACTTTTTCTCAAGCGTGTCCTTGTAGGAAGCATAGAGCTTGATCATATTGTCCATAAGGGCACGGTGATCTTCACGGGTCTTGCCGTTGACGTTCTGCTTGAGACGGGAAAGACTTCCGAACGGTTCGATGCGTCCGTGTTTAAGATAGAACTGACCTTCGGTGATATATCCGGTGTTATCGGGAACGGGGTGCGTTACGTCGTCGCCGGGCATGGTGGTAACGGCAAGAACGGTAACCGAACCTGCATCGTCAAAGTCAACCGCCTTTTCGTAGCGGGCGGCAAGCTGGCTGTAAAGGTCGCCGGGATAACCGCGGTTTGACGGAACCTGCTCTTGTATAATGGCGATTTCCTTCATTGCATCGGCGAAGTTGGTCATATCGGTTAAAAGAACGAGGACATCCTTGCCTTTGAGTGCAAATTGTTCACCGACTGCAAGACACATATCGGGGATCATCAAACATTCTACCGTCGGGTCGGCGGCGGTGTGTACGAACATCACCGTGCGGCTCAGCGCGCCTGCTTCTTCCAGCGTATCCTTAAAATAGAGGTAGTCGTCGTATTTAAGCCCCATACCGCCGAGTACGATGACATCAACCTCAGCCTGCATTGCGATACGTGCGAGCAGCTCGTTGTAGGGTTCACCGGAGCTTGAGAAAATCGGCAGCTTCTGGGAAACCACGAGGGTGTTGAATACGTCGATCATCGGAATACCGGTTCTGATCATGCGCTTCGCCATAATACGCTTGGACGGGTTTACGGACGGACCGCCGATTTCTACCATATTATCCTTGAGCATCGGGCCTTGGTCGCGCGGCTCACCTGAACCGTTAAAGATACGTCCGAGTAAGTCATCGGAAAAGCTTACCTGCATTTCCCGACCGAGGAAGCGTACTTCATCACCGGTGGAAACGCCGCGTCCGCCTGCAAATACCTGTAGCGAAACAAGATCACCGTCCAGCTTATTAACCTGTGCAAGCGAGGCGCCAAAGCTTGTCTGTACCTGCGCAAGCTCGCCGTAGGACACATCTTCAGCCTTGACGGTTATAACCGAACCGTTAATGGATTCAATCTTACTGTACACTTTCTTCATGATGTGCCTCCGCTTCTTTTATGAGTTTTGCCGCTTTTTCATCAAGCCCTGTTGCCTTATCGGAAAGCGCTCCGGTAATAGCTGCTTCGTGCTTCTTAAATTCCGGCGATTCCCACGGCGAATAGTTATAGTCGATAAAGGACTGGCGCAGCTTGTTAAAGTATGCGCGGGCTTCATCCTTGGTATTAAAGGAGAACTGAGAGCCCAATATGCGCAGGATCAGTTTGTAAATATAGCGCTGACGCTCTACGGAAACGGCATCGTCAACCTTATCGAAGGAGTTTTGCTGCAAATAAACCGCGTCGAGGAAGTCGCCCTTCAAGTAGACGATAAAGTCTTCCATACTGGTACCTTCTTCACCGACAACCTTCATCATCTGTTCGACCTCGGTACCGCGGCGGAGCATTCCTCTGCCGTATTCCACCTGCGCCGTGCCGAGTACGCTTGGGTATTTTGACCATGAATCGAGCGGGTGGATGGCGGGATATTTACGGGCATCGGAGCGTTCGCGGGAAAGACCGTGGAAGGCACCGACAACTTTGAGCGTTGCCTGCGTAACCGGCTCTTCAAAGTTACCGCCTGCGGGGGAAACCGTACCGCCGATCGTTACGGAGCCTTTGCTGCCGTCCTTTAAGCGGACAATACCGGCGCGCTCATAGAACGCTGCAATGTAGGATTCCAAGTAGGCGGGGAAGGCTTCTTCACCGGGGATTTCCTCCAAGCGTCCGGACATTTCGCGCAAAGCCTGTGCCCAGCGGCTGGTGGAGTCTGCAAGGAGCAGAACGTCAAGCCCCATCTGGCGGTAGTATTCGGCAAGGGTTACGCCGGTATAAACCGAAGCCTCACGCGCCGCAACCGGCATCGACGATGTATTACAGATGATAACCGTCCGCTCCATCAGGGTGCGTCCCGTGCGGGGGTCGGTTAATTCAGGGAATTCTTTTAAGGTTTCTACAACTTCACCGGCGCGCTCACCGCAGGCGGCGATGATAACGATATCAACCTCTGCGTTACGGCTGGTTGCATGCTGTAAAACGGTTTTACCGGCACCGAACGGTCCTGGAATACAGTAAGTTCCGCCCTTTGCTACCGGGAAGAAGGTATCTACGGTGCGGATTTTGGTAACAAGCGTTTCGGAGGGCTTGAGCCGTTCGGCATAGCAGTCGATTGCACGCTTTACCGGCCAGCGGAAGCTCATCGTAAGCGGATACTTTTTCCCGCGCTCGTCGGTTACTTCCGCAATGGTTTCGTGTACGGTGTACTGTCCTGCCGGCTTAATGGAAGAAAGCGTGTATGTGCCGTACATACCGAAGGGAAGCATAATCCGGTGGGTAAAGTTCCCCTCCGGCACGGTTCCCAGCACATCGCCGCGCACGAGCGTATCGCCGACCTGTGCAACCGGTGTAAAATCCCATTGTGCTTCGGTAGGAAGCGCATTCAAATAGATACCGCGCTCCAAAAAGTAGCCCGCCTTTTCTGCAAGGTCGGGGAGCGGGTTCTGCAAACCGTCATATACTCTGCCGAGCAGTCCCGGCCCGAGTTCAACCGACAAGAGATCTCCGGTAAACTCAACTTCATCACCGACGCGGATACCCTTGGTAATTTCGAATACCTGCATCTGAGCAACGGAGCCGCGTATACGGATGATCTCGCTCTTCAATTTGGTGTCGCCGATATGGACGTAGCCAACTTCGTTTAACGTAACCAGACCGTCAAACTCAACGCTGACCATATTCCCGTTAATACCGACTACCTTTCCTTTCGTTCCTCTCATATCTTTTCTCCGAGAATTTGTGTATAAATTGAGTGATATTCTGTGCGGCCGGTTTCCATCTTAAATTTTGAAGCCCGTTCGCTCAACAGTAATACAATTCCATAGCCGAAAACCGCTTCGCTATCAAAAAAGTGCAGTTTCCGCAGCTGATCTGCCGCCGCAAGCCGCGCATTCAGCAAATACCGTTCCGCCGCTAAGGGGTCATCGATGTTGGAAACCCCGCGCACAATAGCGCCGATATCAAAGGCGGAAGCAGGTGTTTCTGCAGGAGCAATCCGCTCATCCCGTTTCAGCTTTGCAGCGCGCATTTGTTCAAGCGCAAACCGCAGCTCTTGTTCAAACGCATACCATTCGTTCACCACCGCAGAAGCCGTATGGATAGCTTCGCGGGGCGGAACGAGCGTCAAAGCCTCCAGCACTGCGGCGTCTTTTTCAGTTAAAAACCGCAGGGCAAGTTCTTTAAACTGCGCGTAAGAAAGCGGCGGGTCGGTGTGCGGCATAATTGACGGCAGCTGAGCCATCAAATAATAGTATGAAGCCACTCCTTATAACTCCTTTACCGCATCCTTCAACAGGCGTGCAGCGCGTGAGCTGATATAAGCCGAAAATAAATCGGCGACCGCTTCTGCAGAAAAATCATAGTATGCCGAACCGTCCTTTACCCCAATTCTAAAGCCGCCTGCAAGCTGTGCATCGGATTTAACCTCGATACCTTTTTCAACCTCTTTCTTAAACGCAGCGAGCAGAGCGCTTTCCAGCTTTTGCGCATCTTCGGGAGAAAGAACAACGGAAATATCGGCTTCGTTTGTTTTAATCCAACCCTTTACCGCTTCGGGAATCAGCGCCTTGAGTACATCACTGTTATATGCCGCTGCGGTTTCCGTTTTGATGAGGGCATCGAGAGAAGCGGTAACTCCTTCTCTAAAGGCGATGAGCGCATTGCGGCAAGCCTGTTTAACGGCAGCCTCCGAAGCGTTTGTAAACCGTTGGGATTCGACTTCAGTCTTCTTCAACAAGGTTTCGGCCTCTTTTTCCGCATCCGCAACGATAGCCTTTGCCTTTTTCTCCGCTTCGGCAATGATACCCGCAGCTTGCTGTTCAGCAGAAGCAATACCGTCCTGCTTGATCTTTTCAACAAGATCCTGTAACTGAACTTCCATAATCAACTCACCTCTCTTATATATCTATAATATCAATTTTATAACCGTTCTACTCAGTTTTTATTCTATCAGTTTCTACCATAAGTATACCATTTATCCTGCATCGTTATAACCCCGTTAGCATCCGCTCTCATCGCTACACGGTAAAGCGCCACTGCGTTTCGTGCCGATACACTTCGTCGGGATGAACCCATACGGAAGGAAACTCAGGATGATTGGGCGAGTCCGGTATATGCTGAGTTTCAAAGCACACGCCGGAATGCTTGTTGTACACATCACCGTTTTTCCCTTGCTCGCCGTTTAAGAAGTTCGCGGTGTACATTGTGATTGCCGGTTGCGTTGAATAAATACGCAGTGTTCTACCTGTTACCGGCTCCGTTACAACTGCAGCACACGGAATTGTATCCGTACCGTCAGTATCGATAAGCCATGTATCGTCGTAGCCGTTTTCCAACCTGTCAAAATCCTGCGACAATACTTTCGGCGTACGGAAATCGAACGGAGTTCTTTCCACCGGTATCAGTTTACCGGTCGGTATAAGCGCCGCATCAACTTCTGCATAGCGGCTTGCAAAAAGGCGCACCTGATGATTCAGCGCCGAAACATAGCCGCCGTCCGCCTGCATCCCCGCAGGGTTCAAATTAAAATAGGTATGATTAGTCAGATTGATTGGAGTTGTGTGTGTGGTCTGTGCCTCGTACCGGAGCGTAATCGTATTGTCTTTGCTGAGGGTATACGAAACAGTGAAGCGTACCTCGCCGGGAAAGCCTTGCTCTCCGTCGGGGCTTATTTTAGAAAAACGGATACCCGCCTCATCAGTGCCGGAAATAGGTTCCGCTTGCCACAGCTGCCTATCGTAAGCAGGATAGCCGCCGTGCAGACAGTGTTTTCCACCTGCATTGCGGGTCAGCTGATACTTGGTACCCTCTAAAACAAATTCGGCATTCGCAATCCGCCCTGCGCACCTGCCGATAATCGAGCCGAAGTGAGGCTTATTGCGGATATATCCTTCAAGTGTGGAATAACCGAGTACAACGTCATCATAGCCGCCCTTGGCAGCAGGCAGTAAAATCGCGGTAATACAGCAGCCGTAATCGATAGCCGAAAACGACATTGTACCATTAGAAACCGTAAAAATTGATACCGTCTCTCCCGACGACAGCATCCCGAACCGCTCTTTCTTTACTTCCATACTACCTGCCAAAAATTACTTGCAAAAAAAGCTCATGCTTCTATTATTGTACAATGCTTTTCATAAATTTACAAGAATACTTTTGAAAATATGCGGTGTAGGGCAAACGAATAATTGTAACGTAATTGACACTGAAATGAGCGATGATTAGTAAAAGAGAAGAAATGAAGATAGCGCTGCAGAAACGCACCGTTATTTCTGCAGCGTTTAAAAAAGTTATTTGTTCATAAATTTGAGCAGGTCGATAACGCGGTTGGAATATCCCCATTCGTTATCATACCACGAAACTACTTTGAAAAAGCGCTTTTCGCCCGGAAGATTATTCTGGAGCGTTGCCTTGCTGTCATAGATGGAAGAACGCTTGTCGTGAATAATATCGGTGGAAACAATTTCTTCGTTGCAATAGCCTAAAATTCCTTTCATATAGGTTTCGGAAGCCTTCTTGAATGCCGCATCCAATTCTTCAATAGAGGTATCTTTTGTTGCGCGGAAGGTTAAATCGACAACGGAACCGGTGGGGGTTGGTACGCGGAATGACATACCGGTCAGCTTGCCCTTTGTTGAAGGCAGAACTTCGCCGACAGCCTTAGCAGCGCCGGTTGTAGACGGGATGATATTGATGGCAGCCGCCCGTCCGCCGCGCCAGTCCTTCATCGAAACACCGTCAACGGTTTTTTGTGTCGCGGTATAAGAGTGAATCGTTGTCATCAATCCCGTTTCAATTCCGAACCCTTCTTTTAAGATAACATGAACGATGGGAGCCAAACAGTTGGTGGTACAGCTCGCATTGGACACAACGTGATGTTTTGCAGGGTCATATTCGTTTTCGTTGACACCCATAACGATTGTCTTAATGGGTTTTGCGGCATCGGCGCTCTTGCCGGGTGCGGAAATAATAACCTTCTTTGCCCCCGCATCCAAATGTCCATAAGCTTTTTCATTCGTATAAAGACCGGTACTTTCGATAACGACATCAATACCCAGTTCTTTCCACGGGAGCTGAGCAGGAGTTAAGCCCTTTCCGGAGACGCATTTAATTTCATGGCCGTTAATCACCAGTACATCATCACCTTTTGTACCGATTTCGGCATTCATCTTGCCCTGCACGGAATCATACTTGAGCTGATATGCAAAATACTTTGCATCGGTTGAAAGATCGACAACCGCAACGACATCAAATTTATCCTTTCCAAGCAAATTCTGTTCAACCAATGCTTGGAACACGAGCCGACCGATTCTGCCGAATCCGTTAATAGCTACTTTCATATTTATCTCCTTAATAAGAGTTCGGAACACACATTTCAAGGTAACCTGTTCCTAGACCTTTTTAACTCTAAATAAAAAAAGTACGGCTGTCAATATCGCGGCTCGGCTTTGTATAGCCTCTGCCACTTGTCTGAATACTGCTTACCATTTATACTTCCCGCAATCAAATCTAAGAAAAACCTCTAAAGGCTGAGGTTTTTAGAGGTTCATATGTGTAATAACCACTATGCAAAATCAATTCTTCAATGTCTTTTTTCTATAGAGCCGATAGCAGTGCACGGGGTAGATGTTACGGTGCATTCGCTTTCGTATGATTCGCGTGAGGTACGGACAGGCGCCGCTTTTTTTGCCTTGCCCGGTGTGCATACCGATGGTTCAAAGTTTATCGATGCGGCTATTGCGAAGGGCGCTGTTGCGGTTATTCATGAAAAAATACTTCCATTATATCAAGAACATATTTGTTACGTTCAAGTGCCGGATGTTCGCGCTGCAATGGCCGCCGCTGCAGCCGTTTTCTTTGACGAACCTTCCAAAGACTTGGTAACAATCGGGGTAACCGGTACGGAAGGAAAAACCAGCACCGTCGATTTTATCTGGCAGCTGCTGCGGCTTGCCGGAAAAAAAGCGGGCTTTTCTTCAACCGTATCTTTTTCATTTGGAGATGAGCCGGTTGCCAATCCGGCTCATCAGACTACACCCGAATCGATTACGGTGCAGGAACGACTTGCCCGTATGCGGGATAACGGCTGCGAATATGCGGTCGTGGAAGCATCTTCTCACGGGCTTTCTCCCCGAACGGCACGCTTATTGTATGTGCATTTCGATGCCGGTGTGTTTATGAATGTTACGCAGGAACATTTGGAATTTCACGGCACCTTTGAGCAATACCGCTATGATAAAGCGAATTTATTTCGGTCATTAGATACCCATGATCATAAGAAAAAAAATGGAACGGTTGCGGCCTTCGGTATCGTCAATCTTGAAGACCCGTCTGCCGCCTATTTTGCACAGGCAACAAATCAGCCCGTATTCGGATTTTCCGTGCAGAAGCATACCGGCTCTGCTGCGGCTGTTCCGTTCTCAAACTTTGCAGGCGGCTTATATGCCGATCACGTGCAGGAAGGGGAAAACGGTTTAACCTTTACAATTCACGCAGCGTTTAACGGTGTGCAGAAAACGTATGAGGCCGCCGCTCCGGTAACCGGCTTTTTTAATGTGTACAATATCCTTGCTTCTCTTATTGCCGTTCATAACTTAACGGGACTGCCCTTTGATATGCTCGTGCCGTTGCTTAATCGGTTTATGCCGGTAAGGGGGAGAATGTGCCGCGTCGAAGAGGGACAGGGCTTTGAGGTGCTTATCGATTATGCGCATACACCGTCATCATTCCAAGCGATTATGCCGTCCGTCCGTGACCGTGTTAAAGCGAAAGGCGGCCGCGTGATTGCCGTATTCGGTTCGGGCGGAGAGCGCGATACCGTTAAGAGGCCGGAACAGGGAAGAATTGCCGGAGAATACTGCGATACTATCATCCTCACCGATGAAGACCCCCGCGGCGAAGACCCTGTCGAGCTTTTGGAGATGATCGCCGCAGGTTGTCCTGACAAGAAGCGCGGCGAAGAACTGTTTATCATTCCTAACCGGCCGACTGCCGTCCGTAAAGCATTTTCTCTTGCGCAACCGAATGATACGGTCTTGTTGCTTGGGAAGGGGCACGAAAATTCGATTATCGGGAAAAACGGCGCCATACCCTATGACGAGTACACCGAAGCGCACAATGCCCTGCGGGAATTGCGGGATTTTTAATAAGTCATTATTTTGCTGCGTGATAGTATTCACTTCTTGTATAGAATAATTTTTCTTGCAGATTCTACTGTTGCATGATATTATTAAAGTAATATATATTTATCCATAAAGATTGTTTTTTTAGCTTGTATTTAAGGTAAAGTGATGTAAAATCTATGTTTTTATAATAAAAGAAGTTTGGTGTAAGGACTCGTTTAAATCCCCCACACACCGGAGGAGCAAATAATTTGTATATGAAACGCAGTATCGGTTTTAAACTGACATTAATTATCTCTGTAGTACTATCGGTTATTTTTATTTCTAAAGCGTGTTATGATGCGATACGCAGCTATTCCGATGCAATAAAACAAAAAACTCAGTTATTAAAAGAAGAAAATCAACTTTTAACAGCCGAGCTGGAAACGGTCTTTTCAAATTCGTATCAGACGGTAACCGATATGACGGCAATTATAGATTATGAATTATCATTACCCGCTCATGAGCGAAGTAGAGAGAGAATTATCGGATATTTAAAAAAACTATTGGAGAGCAATGCTTCATTAAAGGCATTAGGCGCTTTTTTTGAACCGAATGCTTTTGACGGTAATGATGCATCTTTTACAAATCAATTATCTATAGACGGACGTTTTATTCCATATGTTGAATGGCTCGATACCGGTATTAATGTGAGGGCCGTTATAGGCATAGATGATGAAAAAGAAAATGATTGGTATGTGAGACCAATGAAAGAAAAGAACGCTTTGTTATTGACCCCCTATCTTACGGAAACACAAACGGAGAAGAGGGTTTTGACAACGATCGCCCTTCCAATTATGCAAAATGGAACAGCTATCGGCGTAATAAATGCGGATATTGATATCACCTTTATTCAAAATAAAATAGCTTCTATCGAAGGAACTTCAAAAGAAAACTTTAAATGTCTCTATGCCGACAATGGAATAATTGTGGCAAATGGAATTGATTCTTCAACTATTATGGAAAATGCGCTGGATATAGTGCCTGCTATCAAACCGCATTTTGATCTTGCCGCTCAAGGTAAAGAATCCAATGCGCTTCTCGTTTCAAAAACGACCGGTAACCGTTCTCAGTTTATTTTTATTCCTATGAAAATGAAAGAAGTGGGAACTAATTGGGTTTTTGCTTCTATAACAACCTTATCGCTTTTTACTGCCGAAGCGCGAAAAAATATTATACAAACGCTTATTCAATACGCTCTTATCATACTGATAGTGATTGTATTCCTCTTTTTTTCTATTAAAAAAAGAGTGAGTACTCCATTAAAAAATACAGCCTTTGCACTGAAAAATATTGCCGAAGGGGAAGGCGATTTAACGGTACGATTACCGGTTACAGGGCATGACGAAATAACGGAGCTTTCAAATTATTTTAATCAGACAATAGAAAAAATCGGCGCATCGGTTAAAGCTGCCGGAAACAGTTCCAATGCTCTACAACGCGTCGGCGAAGAACTTGCGAGTAATATGACAGAAACGGCAAGCGCTATACATCAAATAAATGCAAACATCGAAGGTGTTAAACAACAGGCTCTTACACAGGCAGCGAGCGTTACCCAAACAGCTACGACCATAGAAGAGATTGTTCGCACCATTAAACAGCTTAACGGCAGTATCGATACACAAGCCGCAAGCGTTGCGCAATCGTCCTCATCGATAGAACAAATGGTTGCAAATATTACCTCTATCGGGCAAACACTGGGTAAAACCGATGAGGCTATCAAAAGCCTTACAAGCGCCACGGGAGACGGAAAAAACACCTTGATAGCCTCCAATGCCGTTACCAAAAAGATTGCCGAAGAGTCGGGCTCTCTGATAGAAGCTTCAAGCGTTATTCAACATATTGCATCGCAAACGAACCTACTGGCGATGAACGCTGCAATAGAAGCCGCACACGCAGGAGAAGCGGGAAAAGGTTTTGCCGTTGTCGCGGATGAAATCCGAAAACTTGCCGAAGATTCAGCTGCCCAAGGAAAAACGATAACAACAACGCTTAAAACGCTATCGGGTGAAATTGAAACGCTTTCCGATTCTTCCAAAATCGTTGAAGAAAAATTCAATACAATCTTTACCCTAGCTGAACAGGTTAAGGATATGAGTAACCGCCTTACCGAGACAATGCGCGAACAAGAACATGACAGTAGAGAAGTGCTTACCGCTATCAAAAATATCAATATGGCAACGTTGGAGGTACAAGCAGGTTCCGCGGAAATGCTGAAAGGCAGTGAGGGAGTCGCGGAAGAAATGCGGAAACTGGATAACCTTACCCGCATTATTACCGACAGTATGAACGAAATGGCATCCGGCGCCGTACAAATCAATAACGCGGTACAGGAAGTTAACGGCATTACACAGCAGAATAAGCGGAGTATTGAGAGTTTGGTTAAGGAAGTCTCCAAATTCAAGATATAGACGCAAATAGAGCGGTATCTACTGCGTTGCTGCACAAAAATTAATCCTCAACGTTGGAGTGATATAATAAAAGTGCAGTGTCTAAATTGCCGAAAAAGAGAGGAGGAAAGGCAATGAAAAAAAAGTACGATCAAAATTTCAAGACCGAGGCGTTAAAGCTGTCGGACGATATCGGAGTCAAGAAGGCGTGTGAACAGCTTAACGTGAGCTACTACAGCAATTTTTAATCTTCTTCGTTTCAGCAGACAAATTCTTATTCTTTAAGTTCCCAATATCCGCTATTTCCGCTTCCTATATATCTTAGATTAGCTATCTCTTTCATAGTTCGCTGAATAGTTTTTACACTTACGCCGACATTCTCTGCAATAGCTTGTCTTGTAATCTTATTATTTAACTTCACCTGTGCCTTGATAAATTCAATCAGTTCTTTTTTATCGTGAGGGACATCGTGAGGGACATCGTGAGGGACATCGTGAGGGACATCGTGAGCAATATTTTTTCCGCCAACTTTTTCCGTTGCAATTTTCTTTAACGGAATAATCGTTCTAAATATATCCCCTTCCTCAAAAATCGGATTTTCTTCAGAATACAACTGTGTGTACTTATAGGTGTTACGCATACCTGAACCGAGTTCATCAGCAAGTCCGATTTCTCTAAAAACTTTGGATATTGACGGATTTTTAGGGAACGGTTCAAATTTCTGCAAATCTAATGCACCCATACCATGAGCTAAATTACTATTTTCGATAACAATTTTTTCATCATCAATAATCATTTTAGCAGGAAAGCCGTTTGAATAATCTCTGTGAGCTAATGTGTTGGAAACTATTTCTCGAAGTATTCTATCTCTTGCATTGACATTAACAATTCCTTCTAAAACAAACAAATCATTCAAATGTTTTCTACCAAAGCTGATCAACCGATCATAACTGTCAATCAAGTTCGTAATGACGACATCTCTATCATCATATCGATTTTTGTTTTCTACTCTAAATATCGCATCCGTTTTATGTTGTGGTAGAACGGACATAATTGAATTATCTTTTCCAAATAATAGAATTGCAGCTAATGTAAGCCCTTCTCTATTTGTTTCAGGATCAATCAAAATTAAATGAACGCTTCTCAGAAGTTCTTCATCACTCATCTCTCTCCATGAATGATTTTGATTTCTTGAAGTAGCCATTTTTCGTGCTTTCTCAATCACAGACATCTCTAAGCAATCTATACCAAGATTCGGATATACTTTATTTACAAAATAGGTACTTTGCTTTCTTGCATAAAGCTTATATACAAGTTCCGCATTATCTGTAATATTTATATCACCTTCGTAAGATCTATCCAAAATTCTTCCATTATGTCTGCATACTTGATAGCCTTTAGGAACTCGGATATAAATAATCTTCTTTCCTTTTACTTCCATTAAAATAGGCGTCAAATACAATGGCGGATATATTTTTTTCGAATTGTTAATACCTGATGTAAATTCTTTTATTATCTTATCAACCTTATCAGCAGTGACTCCGACAATTTCCCTCTTGTCATTAACTCCTAATACTATATGCCCACCGTTTCTATTATTAAAAGAACAAACGGTATCATAAACATCTTTTGATAAGGTATGCTTTGACTCTTTAAATTCAACATCTATTTTTTCACCGTTTTGAATGAGTTCCTTTATTTCTTTTGAAGTCATAATTCTCCTTCTTTTGTAAAATTTCTCATTTTACTAGTCTAAGATTGTATAACCTCATATTCTATGAGAGCAAAACCGCCATACACATTCATCATTACAGTGTACCCTGTCAAGTTTTTACGTGCGCGCTATTCTAAGCATTGCGATACTCAGCACGGTAAAAATTAAAAACGGCAGAGAGGCGCCTGCAAGCGGAGCGATGTATTCCCATTTTGCAAAAAGCATGGTCATCATTTCGGTAACATAATAAAGAACTGCAAGCGCTAAACTAAAGAGCAAACTCATCAATAAGATATTTTTTTTAAAACGCCCGCCGACGGAAACCGAGAAAAACAAAACAATGAACGTGGTAAACGGGAATGAAAAACGGCGGTAATATTGCGAAAGGTATTCATGGTAGGGTAAACCCATCTTTTTTAAATTATCGATAAACACTTTCGCCTGTGCAATGGTCATCTCATCGATAGACGTAATATTCCGCTGAAAGGTTTCAGGCGGTTCGAAAAAAACTCTTTCATCTATGGTATCTTGATAAAGTACATCATTTTCCGGCGTAAAGGTATAGACTGATTTATCAACCACCTCCCAATGATCGGTCTGCCAACGTGCCGAACTGCCCTTTATAACGGTAGAAACATCTCCCGATTCGGTACGCATCACAATCAGTACATTGCTCAATTCCTTTTGACTATCATCGTAATAATCGGCAAAATACACAACCTTCCCCGAATCGGATAAAACAACCACATCGCTTCTGTTCAAATTCTGCTCAGGTTCGAGGATAGAATTTACCAGCGCAATTTTTTGCCGCTGAAAACGAATCAAAATACGGTCTTCAAAGTAAAACATCCCGATCGATAACAAAAAACCGCACAATACAAGCGGCGCTACCAATACGGCGAGCGGCATACCGGATGCGAAAATCGAGGTGAGCTCATTTTTTGCATACATATTTCCCATCGTATACGAACTTGCAAACAACACCGAAAGCGGCATCGCAAACGATATACATTTAGGCAAATATAAATACATCACCCGAAGCAGCGTAACAAAGCGTACATGGTTTTGCAAATACTGCGCAAGATTGAGAAAGAGATCGCCAAGCTGTAGCAGCAAAATAAAAAACAAAATCGTTATCACAAGGACGGGGAAAAAGAGTTGCAGCAAATATCGTTGAAGAATTTTCATCTAAACAATCTTTTACCGAAAATTACTATGGATGCAGCAAAGACCATCATATTCGGCACCCACATAGCGGAAGTTCCATCCCAATCAAGCCGTAAACAGAGAGTTTGCCCTCCCATAAACATCGCCCAATACCCAACGGCAATCAAAAGACCTAAGACGAATCCCATACCTTGATTATTCACCTTGCCGGCGCTGCTGATGGCAAAGGCCAGCAGTACAAAAAAGAAAGTGCCGAAGGGAATGGAAAACTTTTTATGTAATTCCATCCGATACAGATTGAGCAGCCGTTTATCTTCATTTTGCACTTCTTTTTCTTTTACATCTTTGTAGAGGTCAAGTGAAGACATTTCGGACGGTCCAATCATGTTAAAATAAGAAGACTTAATACTCTTCGCAAGTACATTATAGGTTACCGCTTCGCCGTTCACCGCATCGTATTTTTTTTTATCTGAAGGATCTAAAATAAGAAGATGAGGATACTTCATCTTGAGCGACATAACAATTGAAGGATCGTCGGATTTCCCGACTTCGGCAGTCTGCGTACCGAGTATACGGAATGCTTTATCGGCATTCTTATCAACAATGAGCAGATTGTGAATTTTTCCATCCTGTATCAAGCCTGTAACGACCACTGCATTATGATTGCGTTTTATAGAATAGGAAGCCAGTTCCAGTGCGGGCGTCGAGGTCGCAATACCCCAATAGACACGCCTAAAATTAACAGCACTGGCAGGGAGCAACACATCATTGGTAAAAAAAGAAACAATCGAAACCGCCAAACCGACCAGCAGCACCGGCAGCATTAAAAATCGAGGAGAAATCCCCAGCGCATTCATGGAAAGAAATTCCAAATCGCTGACAAACCGGCCGATACCCATGAGCGTACCGATTAAAGCGGCAAAAGGAGCTGCATTCGCGATAACCGCAGGCAGCGAATACAGCATCAGCAATGCGACATCTTTAAAAGGAGCTTGTTTTGAAAGAACTTCTTCCGCCAATAACAGGATATTATTGACAAAAAAGATAAAGAACAAGAATAAAAAACAGACAAAAAAATACAGCAGCATCTCTTTTACAATATATAAAAAAAGCAGCTTCTGTTTTATGCCTATCATCTTCTACACCATTAATCACCGTTATATCAATTCACGCGATGCCGGTAGAACCGTACCCGTCTGCACCCCGTTCGGTTTTTGAAAGCGCATCTGTTTGCACAAAACTCACCTGTACCGCTTGAGCAACCACGGCTTGTGCAATTCTATCGCCGTTCCGGACGGTAAAGGGTTCGCTGCCGAAATTTACCAGCAGTACGCACAACTCACCGCGGTAATCGGAATCGACCGTACCGGGTGTATTGAGCACCGTAATGCCGTACTTTAGCGCAAGTCCCGAGCGCGGACGCACTTGCAGCTCATACCCCACGGGTAATTCGACAAAAAGCCCCGTCGGGATGAGCTTACGCTCCATAGGGTTCAGCGTTACCGGTTCCGCCAGATATGCATGTAAGTCCGCGCCCGCGGAACCGGCGGTTTGATATTCAGGCAGCAAGGCTCCTTCCTTGAGTACGGAAAATATCCTTACCGCCCCGTCAGCGATGCTCATTATTTATCCTCTGCCAACGGATTAACGGCTCGCGTTTTTTTCCTGCTCTTCGCAGGCATCGATGTACGAAAGGTTTAAGCGGCCGAGCTTATCGATTTCCAAAAGCTTGACGGACACTTTTTGTCCTTCCTGCAGCACATCGGACACTTTTTCGATGCGGTTACGCGACAGTTTGGAAATATGGCAAAGGCCTTCTTTACCGGGAAGAATTTCGATAAAGGCGCCGAAATCCTTGATGCACTTGACGGTACCTTCATAAATTCTGCCGACCTCAGGATCTTCCACGATGCCGGTAACCGCAGCCTTAGCACCGAGCGCGGACGAAGAATCCCGCCCGTAGATGGTAACCGTACCGTCGTTTTCGGTATTGATTGTTACATGGTATTGTTCGGACAGTGCCTTGATAATCTTTCCGCCCGGTCCTATGAGCGCTCCGATCTTATCGACCGGAATTTTGAGCGTTTCAATACGCGGCGCATATTTGGATACCTGCTCGGAAGGTTTGGAAATAGTCTGATTCATAATGCCGAGGATATGGAGCCGACCTTTTTTTGCTTGCTCGAGCGCTTTTTTCATAATCTCAGCGGAAACGCCGGCAATTTTAATATCCATCTGGAAGCCGGTGATACCTTCCGCGGTGCCGGCAACTTTAAAGTCCATATCGCCGAGGTGGTCTTCTTCGCCCAAAATATCGGAAAGCACGGCAAAGCGGCTTCCGTCGGTGATAAGCCCCATTGCGATACCTGCTACCGGCTTTTTCATCGGAACACCTGCATGAAGCAGCGAAAGCGTACCGCCGCACACGGTTGCCATCGAAGAAGAACCGTTGGACTCCAGTATCTCGGAAACCACGCGGATGGTATACGGGAACGCCTCCCTCGACGGAATCATCGGCATCAGCGAGCGGTGAGCGAGGTGCCCGTGCCCGATTTCGCGGCGTCCGGTACCGAGCCGGCCGACCTCTCCGACAGAATAGGGCGGGAAGTTATAGTGCAGGATAAAATTCTCACGGCGGTCGCCTTCGATATCGTCATAGACTTGTTCGTCAAACACGGTACCGAGCGTAACAACGGCGAGCGACTGCGTTTCCCCGCGGGTAAACACAGCGGAACCGTGCGGCCGCGGCAGCACACCGATCTCGCAGGTAATGGGGCGGATATCTTCCAAGCCGCGTCCGTCAACCCGCAAGCCTTTTTCCAGTATGTTTTCGCGCAAAATATGGTATTCCATATCGTCGAATAAAGCGGCAAAGAGCTTCGCCTGTGTTGCATCGGCAAGCTGTTCCGCATACTCTTCGGCTAAAGCCTTTCTGATAACATCGCAAGCTTCGCGGCGCTCTACCTTGCCCTTTGTATATAAGGCTTTTGAAAGTTCGGGGTAAGCCTTTGCGTAAATAGCCTCTTTATTTGCAAGCGTTGCATTCACCGGTGCAAGCGGCAGTTTTTCCTTTCCGCACGCTGCGCGGAGTTCATTTTGCAGTGCACAAATCGCTTTGATAAACTCATGGGCTTTTTCCAAGGCCTTGAGCATGATCTCTTCCGAAACCTCATGAGCGCCGCCTTCTACCATCGTAATACCTTCAGCGGTACCCGCGACAACGATTTCCATATCGGCCTTTTCAATCTGGCTGAACGTCGGGTTTATCACAAACTCGCCGTCGAGGTACGCCACGCGGGCGCCCGCTACCGGCCCGTTAAAGGGAATGTCGGAAATAACAACTGCAGCCGAACTGGCAATAACCGCTAAAATATCCGGCGGATTAGTCATATCCGAAGAAATACAGGTCGGTACGATCTGTATTTCCCGCCCGAAGGCTTTTTCAAACAGCGGCCGCATCGGACGGTCGATCAGCCGCGAAACTAAAATCTCTTTATCCTTAGGACGGCCTTCACGCTTGATAAAACCGCCCGGTATCTTTCCAGCTGCATAGTATTTTTCATTATAATCGACGGTTACCGGTACATAATCGAGTCCCTCAACTGCCGTAGATGACGCACACACCGTTGCCAACACTGCGGTTCCGCCGAATTGCGCATAGATAGCGCCGTTTGCCTGTTTTGCCAGATGGCCTGTCTCTAAAATTAACTCTTCATTTCCGACCTTATACGTTACTCTCTGTCTCATAATCTTTCCTTCTACTAATTACTCAAATTATTTTGCCCGCGGGCATCGTTCAAAACCTCAAGATCGATTTTGAAAGGCGCCCCTATAAAAAACGGCTACCCATCCGTTTCCGATAGGTAACCGTCCTATGCTGCTTAAATCGATAGCAAGGCCTCTAAAATTCAAATGAATTTTTAAAAAGCTCTTATATGCATTAAGCAGCTTGATCTTACTTACGTAAGCCTAATTCCTTAATGAGGGCACGGTAGCCTTCGAGGTTGGTACGCTTGTAGTATTTCAGCAAGCGCCGGCGCTGTCCTACCAATACCAAAAGACCGCGCTGGCTGCTCTTATCTTTTTTATTGATTTTGCAGTGCTCGGTGAGCTGGCGGATCCTATCGGTCAGCAACGCAATCTGAACTCTGGTATTGCCCGTATCTTTTTCGTTTGCACCGAATTTCATAACAACCGATGCAGTGTGTTCTTTTGTAAGTGCCATTTCTTACTCCTTCCGTATAAATTCCAATTTACGTATCAATGTTCCTGCGGCGGACGGAACTTGCGCTGCGGTATCTTCGGAAACTTCAAGCAATGTATCCGTAATCTTCACCCGTACGGGAATAACCGCTCCCGACTGTAAATATGCGCAGGCTGAATACTGTCCGCTCTGTGGGAGAATCTGTGTTATAGCCGATTTTTCGATCGACCATACGGCAGTCTCTCTCCGCTGAACTATTTTTGCGACATCTAAGAAAAAAGGATACCCGAGGAGATCTTTTGCAAGGGTGAAATCAGCCTGTTCGACGGCCTGCCGTATTGCGCTTGAGCTGATACGCTCATGCCGTGCCGAATAAAGCTGTTCGATGGAATCAAAACAAAAGCCCCTTTCACGAGCAAGGCGCTGTAAGTCCCCTACTCCCGTATCGCGGCGATACCCGCAGGTAAAATCACTGCCAACGGCAAGATATTTTATGCAGATAGTTTTTATTAGTATGTCAAAAAAAACAGTACCTTTCATTCTAGCGAAATCAGCGGAAAAGTCAATCAGCACCGTAAAGCTAAATCCTTGCTCGGCAAATTTTTGCAGCCTCATTTCCAACGTCGAAACATCGCCTGTATATGCACTTCCCGCCTTAACCGACCGCGGCGATCGGAAAAAAGTGATGATCCCTGCGGGGATACTGTTCTGCCGAGCAGTCGCCAGTACCGCCGACAAGATACGCTCGTGCCCGCGGTGAGGCCCGTCAAACCCGCCTATCGAAATAGCGGAACCTTGCGGATATATGTTTTCTTCTTTTATTAAATCATCCCAATAGATAATCTTCATCACTCCAGCCTATCAGGGCAAACGCCTCAGATTCTTTGTGATATACACCGCAAAATAAAGAGGCTGCTCAACTGGAACTGCCATGGATGGCAGTGGTTCCATACAATAGCGATGTTTTGTGCATGCACAAAACTCGCCTTCAACTGCTGTACAAGGATGTACAACAGTTGAAGATGGCTCAAATGGTCGCCCAGCCTATATTATTCTGCGATTTTTATGTATATGCCTGATGTGATTACCCTTCTTCTAAAATAAACTGTGCGAAATTTTAGAAAAATTTCGCACAAAAGGAAAGCAACCGCTTGAAATATTTCCGATACGGTTGCCCTGATACCTCACTGTCTTAAACTAGAGTGGAAGCATATAGAATTTCTTTTTTTATGTAAAGTAGAGCGTATAGAAGCTAACAGGGATTCCGCACGAATAAAAACATGCGGAGTCCCTGCACACACGAACAAACCGTTCGCGTTGGGAAATGACTACCGGCTACTTTCCACACTAAGCGAAAGCCTACGACATCGTAACTATTATGAGAACTATCATTATCCCGTTTACCGGTCATGCAGCCGTAGACAGCCTTTTCGTTTTTCGGCTTATCGGATAATGACCAGTTTCCGCCACGTAAAACACGTTCAGTATCGGCGGATGATGAGGAGCCGATCGGATCTGTTACCGAGCCGGAAGATAGTGTTGTAGAATACCTATCCCAGCACCATTCGGAAGCATTACCGCTCATATCGAAAAGCCCCAGTTTGTTCGGCGCTTTTTTCCCGACATCGGATAATCCGGTTACGGCCGTGGACTGTTCTACAAAACCTGTACCGTTGTAATATTTGTTAAAAACCGCAACTCGTGCCGTTTCTGCGCGTAAGTCGGTAAAGTTTGGAGACCCAGTCATACCTTCAAAACCGATAGGCTTTGTCGCACCGCTTGCGGAATTCACTTTGGTCAGATAAACACCACTATAGGATTCGGCATTAGTAACGTCAGTACCCTGATAACGGGCTGCATATTCCCATTCCGCTTCGGTCGGCAAACGGTAACCTTTTTTAGATTGGTCGAAATGGGTATTATCGGCATCGTTTGCATCTTTCAGAGCTTTAGAGTCCGCAACCGAACTTTCGCGATATACACAATGTTCGGTGGTTCCGTATGTCAGTTCGGTATAGGCATTGCACCACACGATGCAGTCGCGCCAGCTCACCTTTGTTATGGGATGTTGTACAGAGGCAGGAGGATTTTCTTCATACCAGTCTTCATCAAATTCAAAAGTATATCCGTTGTCTTTTGCCCACTCATATACAGCATTCCATGTTTCTACGGTAACTTCGTTTTTACCTATAAAGTAGCTGCTTAGGATAACATCGCGGCCTGCGGGGAAAACACCATTCCATGAAGCATCGGCACCCGCAGGCAACGGACAAGACGGATTTTTGCCCGTGATAGTTACACCGTTCACCTTTACCCCTTCGGAAACGGGGGCTTCAGGCAATGCTTCGCTAACCGCATATACAATTGTATCTTTCTCAAAGGTTGTATCGTCGTATATACCGCTTCCATCAGCGTTGCCTATTGCCCAGCGTGAAAGTCTGCGGCGAGGATTATTATAACCGGTTATTTTACTTATCGCCTCAGACTCTATCGTTTTCCATTTTGCACCGTCATCGGCAAAGAATTCGTTATTCGGAGCAGATTCAATTTGAATATGTTCATCGCCTTTTACGGTTATCTTTACCTTATCGGGCTTGGAAAGGGCATATATCACCTTATCGTTTTTAAACTTGTGCGTATCTCCCAAATCTTGTCCATCGACCTTACCCAGTTTCCAGCCTTTCAGTTTATAACCTGGTTTATAACCGAGCAAAGCTTCAACGTCGGCTTTGTTATCTTCCCAACTTGAATCGTAGGCAACTGTATGCGTATCGGGATTCGGCACAATAATATTGGCATCGCCACGGATGGTCAGTATAATATGCGTCCGTTTTGAGATAGCATACACGATAGTGTCGGCGATAAATTTATGTGTAGGCTGTATATCAGCGCCGGTTCCGTTGCTGTTCAGTTTCCATGCGGAAAAGGTATAATTTTCATCGGCTCCTCTTAACAGATTATTGGCTGTGATATTTATTTCCGACCATGCAACTCCGTAATCTCTTTCTAATTT
>NZ_CALHGC010000424.1 GCF_938029485.1 uncultured Treponema sp.
TGTGTATTCAACGATGTATACCCGTTTAAATCGGCTTCAGGAAATTGCCGAAGGCAATGACGCGCACGGTAAACCCCATCTGCTTTGCGAGTATGCTCATGCGATGGGAACGGGGCCGGGTAATCTTGAAGAATACCAGAACCTGTTCCGCCGGTATAAAAGATTGCAGGGCGGTTTTATTTGGGAATGGTACGATCACGGGATTCAAATCACAAAAGAAGACGGGAGTATAACGTATTATTACGGGGGTGATTTTGGTGACGAACCTACTAACTCCAATTTTTGTATCGACGGTTTATTAATGCCGGACAGAACGCCCTCAACAGGCCTTTTGTGTTATAAAGAAGTTATTGCTCCGGTAGATTGTCGTCCGGCAGATCTTGCTAAAGGCCTGATTACAATCCTGAACCGCTACGATTTTACGGATTTGCATGATATTGCTTTATATTGGCAGGTTGTGTCTAACGGTACGGTATATGAAAGCGGCATAATCGATACGTTGACCGCCGCTGTGGGGAAGGAAGAGACAATCCGTATTCCCTATTCCTTACCCAAAGAATCATTTGAAGCATATTATCTAAATATACAGTTTACGCATAAACACAAGACCTTATATGCGGATTCGGGTTTTATTGTTGCAAAGCGACAGCTCTTATTACCGGTCGCGCGGATACTCCGGCAGCGCTTACACGACACGGAACACGGTTTGCAGATATCAGATGAACAGACAAAACTTACTGTGTCCGGCAATGAGGTGCAGGTAGCGTTTTGCAAGGTAACCGGTAGACTGCTTGAATATACGGTAGACGGAATAAGCTATCTATGTGAAGGTTTTACCACGAATGTTCGGCGCGCGTTGATAGACAACGATATGTATAAAGTTAAAGATTGGAAGGAGAAATATTTTATACATAAACAACAAGAACAGTTGGAAGCCTTTACCTACAGTTCCGAGAAAAATTATGTAGCGGTACATATTTCCACGCATTTCTCCTTTTTAAATCAAGCATTCGGATTTAAATGCGAATACCGTTACCGAATATTTCCGGACGGGGAGATTGAATTTGATTTGCACGCACGTTCATTTGCGTATACCGATTTTGTTCCTCAGATGATTCCGCGTGCGGGGATAGAATTCAGTATGCCGTTGCAATTCAACCATGTTACATGGTACGGATTAGGTTTCGAAGAAAATTACTGTGATATGAAAGCCCATGTTCAAAAAGGCCTGTATTCTGCATCCGTGCAGGACATGCACACCGAATATGTTAAACCGCAGGAAAACGGACACCGCGAAGAAGTCGAACGGCTCCTATTGAGCGGCGCCGGTAAAGGTTTATTATTCAGCTTTGAAAAGCCGGTAGGAATAAATGTGCATGATTATACAATCGATGCGCTGGGGAAAGCAGGCCATATCGGCAACATAGAAAAAGCTGGAAGAGTAGTGGTGCATATCGATGCAAAACACAGCGGCCTCGGTTCCAACAGCTGCGGCGAAGAACAAATGTATAAAAACAAAACCCGTATTAACGATTTTGCAATTACAATGCGTTTCCGCCCTGCGGGGGCGGCAGATTTTGAAACAGCGTTGAAATAGGATTACAATTATGAATAAAGAGCTTTTAGGCGTTGTCGGATTATTATCGGCTACCATATTGTGGGGTGCAGGGTTTCTTGCCGTAGATCTTGCGTTGACCGCATTTACGCCGATGCAAATTATGGCGGTGCGTTTTTTTCTTGCATCAATCATTATGTTTTTTGCCGCACGTAAAAGTTTGCAGAGCGTTTTAAAGCAAGAGGTGATAGCCGGTGTTATCATGGGGCTGTGCTTATTTCTTGCGTTTACGTTACAAACGATCGGTTTAAAGTTTTCCACACTGTCTAACAACGCATTTCTAACGGCGACGAATGTTGTCTTTGTTCCCTTCCTCGTGTGGGGTGCATATAAAAAGCGTCCTGCACTGCGTGATTTCGCCGGTATGATTTTAGCGATGGCCGGAGCAGGATTTTTAACATTGACAAAAGATTTTACTATCGGCATCGGAGATACGCTCTCGCTTGCCGGCGCATTCTTTTTTGCCTGTCAAGTTTTTTTTACCGGTAAATATGCTCCCCATTATCGAACTGATATCCTCAGCTTTGTCCAGATAACAACAGCCTTTGTCTTATCCTGTATTTCCTTGCCGTTTACCGGCGGAATGGCGGGAATAGTGTGGGGGAAAAATGCTTTATTATCGATTTTATATCTCGGTATTGTCAGCACGGCAATTACCTATTTTTTACAGACCTCATCACAACGATATGTAAAGCAAGTACAGGCTGTTATCATCTTGTCGCTGGAAGCGGTATTTGCCACTCTTTTTTCTGTGTTGCTGATACACGAAAAACTTTCATTTCGAGTACTGTGCGGCGCCCTATTGATTTTAAGCGCTGTACTCATCTCGGAGTTGAAATTGAAAAAATTATGATACGGTAACGTAATGGCTACAATAAAAGATATTGCCGAAAAAGCGGGCGTTTCGGCTGCTACCGTATCGCGCGTTCTAAATTACGATGAAACACTCAGTGTCCTTGATGAGACCCGCCGTCGCATTTTTGAAACGGCGGCAAATCTTGAATATGAGCGGAATAATAAAAAAAGAAAAAAGATTAAATTAAAAATAGGTTTGATGAGTTCATATTCTCACGAAGAGGAACTTGCCGATCCCTTTTATTTGGCGGTACGGGTAGCTGCTGAAAAGAAAATGGAAGATGAAGGGTTTGTGCGAATGAGTATACCGGTATCGGCGCTCACCGGATCTATACCGCCGGTACACGGAATAATTTGTATTGGAACCTTTAGCCCCTCTATTGTAAAAAAAATTGCTGCGCTAAAAAAACCGGTTGTATTTGTAGACTGTAATCCAGACGAAACCCGTTTTGATTCTGTAGTTATCGGTATGGAAAAAGCCGTCATCGGTGTGTTGGATTATTTGCGCAAAAACGGCCATTCAAAAATAGCCTTTGTCGGCGGCGGCGGTACGGAACTCGATTATGACGGAAACGAAGTACCTGATATCCGCTCCGAAGTGTATATAAATTATATGAAAAAATATGACATTTGGCGGCAGGAGTATTTGTGTAAGGGCGATTATTCCCCGAAGTGCGGCTACACCCTTATGAAACAACTTTTATTACAACAGGATCCTCCGACTGCCGTATTTGTCGTAAACGATTCTATTGCAGTCGGTGCATATAAAGCTGCGTCTGAATTGGGATGGAAGGTACCCGATCAAGTCAGTATTGTCGGTTTTAACGATATATCTTCTGCAAAATATATGGTTCCGCCGCTTACCACCGTCAGTCTGCACATGCGGACAATGGGAAGACAGGCCGTCGGTATCTTAGCCGACCGTATCCGCTCGGACAGAGAAGTTTCGGTAAAAGTTGTCATCCCGTGTGAACTGATTGTGCGTGAAAGTGTACGGAATATTTCACTGTAGGCTAAATCTGGACACGTTCGGGTTTTTCCGCTATGCTTAACAACCTTGTA
>NZ_CALHGC010000425.1 GCF_938029485.1 uncultured Treponema sp.
TATGATTGGTGCAGTTGCATTGAGTACACTTACGCTTCTCTTTTTAATTCCTGGACTTGTTTCTTGGGGGAGTTGGATTTTTAGTATTGGAATCTTAGTAACACAAGGCTTATATTGGGGAACTTCTTCTGCTTTACCTTTACAATTGTTAGCAATGAGTGTTGCTGTTTGTACGCCGGTAATAGTTGTTACTTTATTTATGGAGTATTGCTTAAGGAAAAAAGAAGAAGCTTATATTCGATATGGATGGGGACGTATTTTACTTGAAGGGATTTTGTCCTTATGGATATCGGGATTGGTCGTGTTACTATGTGCAAATTTTGTAGCTTCTCTTTTAGGAGATATTAGATTCTTTTTAGAGATTCTGTATTTTAGGGGAGTGAAGTTAACCTTTGTACTTCCGGTTATTTTTATTTCTCTAATATATATTCAGAAATTCCCTGTTTTAAAAAAAGCGGTAACAACAGATTCTGAATTTATATCTTTTGTTAAAGAGTTTTGTAACATTCCCATAAAAATGGGGTTGTTGCTGTTAATGGGAATATTGGCGGTAACCGGTTTTATTTTTGTAGGGAGAAGTGGTAATAACGGTGCTCCTGTACCACAGTTTGAAGTTCAGTTAAGACGATTCCTTGAAATGGTTATGTATGCCAGACCGAGGGAAAAAGAATTCTTGTTTGGACATCCGGCAATACTCATGGTTCTGATTTCTTATTATAAAAAATGGCCACAACTTCTTCATTATTTATTTATTCTTGCTTTTACTATAGGACAAGGATCTATTATTGAAACTTTTGCGCATATGAGGAGTCCTTATATATTAAGCCTCATTAGGGGTTTCGATGGTTTGATAGCAGGTACCGGTATTATGATTTTAGCATTGTTTGCTACTATTGTTTTACTTCGAATTACAAAGTTTTTCGGAGGTAAATATGAATCATAAAATTGTACTTTCCGGTTATTATGGATTTAGTAATGCAGGGGATGAAGCGATGCTTTATTCGATTATCCGCTCATTGCAAATCACTTTTCAAAATCCGGAGATTACTGTTATCTCAGGGAATCCGAAAGCAACGAAAGAAGAATTTGAAGTAAAAACATACTTCCCGTTTTTTTCCGATGCGTTACTGATAATTTCTTTTAATGTTTCCGATATTGCTTCACGTAATTCATATTGATATTTTGATGCGATTGATCTGGATAGTGATCTGCTTTCACTGGGAGTTGTTTGAAACAAATCGGAAATAATTTGATCATCCGGTATTCTATTATTGAACACTTCTTTTATTATTAAGAATAGTCTATATTCTCGAATGTCATTAAATCTTGTAAATACTTTTTGTCCTAAAATCATTCTGCAATATTCTTCAATGGAAGCGGATGCAAATTTATTAATATATTGCTTCAGTTTTTTATTGTCACAATGAAGAATGCCTTGCAATGTTTTTTCTTCTTCCGGTGATAATTCAATCTTTGTTTCGATATTCATATTTTCCTCCTGATAACCGCGCCAGAGGCGTGTATAGTTTTCAAACAAAAATGTCTTCTCGTAAAATTCAACAGTCGAACAAAATATCAATTTTGGAGACTGTTGAATCTGTGCGCGAGCGCGCACAGGTTCATCCACGAGTTTTCGAAAAGAAAACTCGAAGTTAAATTGAACGGCGCTATTTCAGACGTTCAATTTAAACCTCCGACGACAATTTTGTTGTTTGTGCTTATTTTACACTTGCTTTTGCTTACATAATAGGGAGTTTACTCCCGGAAAAATCGGGATAAAGAGGAAAGTCAAAACTTCGGGATTATGACTGAATCGGATTGAAACTATACGTTTTTTACCGGAATCTCAAGCCTCACTTCCGTTCCGGCTTCCGCAGTGCTTTGCACAACAAGAGAACCGCCCAAAAGTTTTGCACGCATTTCCATTCCGCTCATGCCGAAGTGGTTTTGCGAATATCGTCCGCTTTCAATTTGCGCGGCGCCGGCAAAGCCCTGCCCGTCGTCAAAAATCATTATGCAAATAAAATCTTCGCCGGCCTGCAAGTTTTGCTCCGGAACCGGCTCGGAACGGCGGTCGTTTCCGTTGCGGCTTACTTTTCTTATGACAATGCTTGTCTCGCTTGCTTTTGCGTGCGTTTGTGCGTTGTTCAGGGCTTCCTGAATTATCCGCAAAATGTGATGTTTTTGCTCTTTTGAAAAATCGTCAAGCGCAACTTCGGGAGAAACGAAAAACGAGCACTCTATTCCGCTTTGCTCTTTGAACCGTTCGCACAAATCGTTTATGACGGTTTTAAAAGGAATGTTGCCGACAGCCGGCACTGCAAAGTTTTGAATGATTGTTCTGAGCTGCTTTTGATTTTGTTTTTCAAGATCGATGATTTTTTCGATTTTGAATTGTATTTCATCGCCTTTGGAATCGGAATCGCTTAAAATCGCCGAAAGTTCTTTTTCTTTTAAAAGAAGGGTCTTTATATTCTGACTTACCGTATCGTGAAGTTCCCGGCTTATACGGTTTCGCTCCGCTTCCTGCGTCTGAATGATTTCCGAAACAAACTCCCGGTTTCCCTGTAAATTTTTGCGGTTTTTTATATTGTGGATCAGACTAAAAAGAACCGCGACAAAAGATGCAAAACAGAGCACGATCAAAAGGAAAAAAAACGATGTGTAGAGGCTTAATGCGGAAAGTAAATCCTGTAATTGCTGCTCGTTCATAGTTTAATCACTCTATATATTCCGTAGCCTAAAAAAGTGGAAATCAGCCTGTCCAGCACGATGATCGGAATACGCGGCAAAAGATATGAAAGGAATGTCCCGAATTTTAAATTTTGGAAAGCGATGTAAAAATCGTCGATTGCGGAAAACCGCGATAAGTTTCCGAAAAGCGGGCGAATAAACGTATTCAGCGCGCTTGCGGAAAAACAGGTTAAAAAAGCGGAAACGAATGCGATAATCAAAAGATATAAAACCGTAACGGTATGACTGAAAAAGAATTCTTTTTTGTTGCGGCTGAAAATCCAAGTCGAAATGACAATCAGGATTCCGCAGATCGCATACAAAAAATCAAAGTAAAAGATTTCCGTTCCGTTAATTACACAAAGCAAAATCGTCATAATCGGATTATAGAGAGCTGCGACAATCAAAGCCGGCACAAGCCCTGCATAAAAAACGAGAGCGACCGTAAAAATCGTGTCCATAAAAACGGGAAGCCGCAAATACGTGACGAGTAAGAAAGTTACAATGTTCAAAGCGAGTGCGGCCAAGCAAAGGAGTGCCGTTTTATAAAATGCTTTCAATTTAACCTCCCTTAAAATGCGGCATTGCAGAAAATATCAATTTTCGAAAATGCCGCATTGGTGCGCGAGCTTCGCAACGAGCGCGTAAGCGCGAAGTTTCGAACTGCGCACATATTAGATATTCGAGTTTGAAAAATAATTATACACCATGTTTAAATGAATAATACCAGCAATATTTTAATTCGTCGTTTTCAATATAATAAATTCCAATCCCCGTAATACCATAACCAAAATTTGCAAAGGCAAAACAAGAATTATCATAGCTGTTTTTATAATCTTTAAGTTTTTGTTTCACTTCTGTTACGGTGATGGTTTCAACCTTATTATGCTGGCTGTTCGGGTCTGAATAGGTTATAAAAGTCGATGAATATGTCAGAACTTTAAGTTTCGGCCTCACATCCCAATTTTTACCGACATTTGTATATTGGTTAATAACGTATTTATTATACGCATTGATCAAATCGTCTTTATTTTTATAAAAAGACATTTTTTGAGTCGATGTAAAATTTCCCTTAAAAGAAATTGAGGACAATATCTCCGGCTCAAATTTTTCCCATCCTTTTTTTTCAGGTTCAAAAAAATTACATGAACTGAAAACCATCATTGGAATCAGTACCGACAAAAATAAAACTCTTTTCATAAAATCCTCCTATGATTTTATTTTTACGGACTTTGCTTATTTAAAGAGCCGTCCGTCTATCATTATTTCAAACCGCACATTGCATCTGCAACCTGCCGGCGACGAAAACCGTG
>NZ_CALHGC010000426.1 GCF_938029485.1 uncultured Treponema sp.
TCGATGCTGCGTATTGTCATTCCCGCATTTCAGCTGTGGCATATTTTATTGCCGGGCTATATGGTTGCCCTTGTGCTCTCGTGGATTGTGCCGGAACTTTTTGTCGGTATGGCGTTCGATGCGGGAGGCGTTGCATCGGGTCCGATGACAGCGACCTTTGTACTCTCCTTTGCCCAAGGATTGGCGGCGGCAACATCGGGTGCAAACGTCCTTATCGACGGATTCGGTATTATCGCAGCGGTCGCTTTGGCACCGGTTATCTCGCTGCAAGTGCTGGGATTAATTTTTTATTTAAAACAAAGGAAGGGGACATGACCGCTTTTTCATTATTGATCATTTTAGTGCCACATGGACAGGCGCGGAAAATTATCCACGAAGGCAGGGAGCTCGGCCTCATCGGAGCTACAACGCTGCTTGCTCAAGGTACGGTAAAAAGTAAGCTGCTCGATTTTCTCGGCATCAATCAAATTCAAAAAGAATTGATTTTGACTATGGGAGAACATGACAAACTTACCGCGATTATGGAAGAATTGAACAGGCGGCACAAGGTAACCAGAAAAAATTTCGGCATTGCGTTTATCATTCCGATTACCTATTCGAATAAACATATCAGCGGAGCAATACTACCGGAAATGCAAAAGGAGATACAAGCTATGAAGTCGGCGATTTTTACGATTGTAGATAGAGGAAGAGCCAATGATGTTGTTGACGCTACCATAGAAGCGGGAGCACGTGGCGGCACCATCCTCCACGCCCGCGGTTCGGGAGCAAATCAAACAAAATTGATTTTCGATATCGAAATTGAACCGGAAAAAGAAATTGTCTTAACGATTGTCGACCACGAACAGGTTGAACCCGTCGTTGCCGCCATCCGCAGCCACAGCGATATTGAAAAGGACGGCCACGGCATCTTATTCGTGCTCCCCATCACCGAAGCCTACGGAATAAAATAAAAACAGTTATTTCATATTTATCAATGTCTAGATATTATGATAAAATTATGATATTATCCTGATAACGGAGATTCGTATGATGCAAATTAGACCTGTTTCAGATCTGCGTAATAAATTTTCAGAAATAGAAAATATAGTTTCAGCAAACAGAAGTCCCGTATTCCTTACAAAAAATGGTTATGGCTCTATGGTTGTGATGAGTCTTGATTTGTACGAAAGCCTTACACATACTATTGAAAGCCAACTTAATGAAGCGGATACTCAAGCGGCATCAACAAATGCTCGTCTTTCGCATAAAGAAGTTTTTTCTCATATCCGTTCTCAAATAAAGATAAGCTGATTGATGGGCAAATATACTTTACGCTACCTTCCTCTAGCCGAACAGGATTTGAGCGAAATTGTGAATTATATTCAGAATAATTTGGAAAATCCGATTGCAGCAGAAAATACTCTTTCAAAAATTGAAGCAGCTATTCTTGAACGGCTTGAATCTCCTGAATCTTTTGCCGTATGGCAATCAAAAAAACAACGCCCATATCCGTATAGAAAGATTAATGTAGGCAATTATACGGTTTGGTATGTGGTAATTGATCATATAATGGAAGTGAGACGAATTTTATATTCACGGCGGGATGAAGAGACTTTGATTTAAGAATAGCGACTTTACACCGATTGAGGAATAAAATGGACAAGAAACTAATTGAGTTTTTGATAAAAGCTAAACGGAAAACGTATGCAGAAAAAGGAGCTGAAACGGTTTCTTCAAGAGAAAAATCACATGACTTAGTATATCGTGAAAATAATTTTATGTATTATGACACCTATCTTGGCGGGGAGAAATTTGCTGGAGAAGAAGCTCTTTGGATTGCAGATAATCCGTATTGGAGCATGAATTATATTGGACGTGTGACTGGAGAAAATTTTAATGTAGATTTTTTGAAGGAAGCATTATTGAATGTTCCTTTTGAAAAACCGTTTAGAGGTCCGGAAAAATATGAAGACGGTAGTTATGAGTATAGATGTTCTACAAATGGGAATTTTGATTGGTTTCAAGGGAAAGAAATAATAAGTTTCTGTGGAAAAGAAGTTTATGAATGTTATTTTCATGGCGGGTTGATAAAGTAGAAGCGTTCTATCCCGAATTTATACCTCATCACCAACAGCTTCTACGCTGTCGATAATGCCGCCGCCGAGTACCCTACTCCCGCGGTAAAATACGGCGGCTTGCCCCCGTGCGACGGCGCGTTCCGGCTCGGTAAATACGATGCGCACGCGGTTTTCACCGATCGGCTCGATACGGGCTTTTTTCAGCTGCTGCCGGTACCGCGTCTTTACCTCCGCATAAAAAGGTTCGTCCGGCATTTCGGCAATCCAATTTACATCCCGAACCGAACAGGCGGCGGCGAAAAGAGCATTCTCCGGAGCGACCGTAACCGTATTATGTTCTGCAGATTTTTCAACTACATAGATAGGATAGCCGAACGGTAAGGCAAGCCCCCGCCGCTGCCCGATGGTATAACGGTGCAAGCCGCGGTGCGTCCCGACCTTGATACCGTTCATATCGATAAAATCACCTTGGGGAAAAGCATCGGGTGCAAAGGCCTCGATCACCGCCGTGTAGTCGCCGTCCGGCACAAAACAAATATCCTGACTGTCGCTCTTATATGCATTAACCAATCCGGCCTTTCCCGCAATCATGCGCACTTCCGGTTTGGTAAGCTCCGCAAGCGGGAAAAGCGTCCTACTCAGCTGTTCTTGAGTCAGCAATGCCAAAAAGTAGCTTTGATCTTTCTGCGCGTCGGCGCCCCGCTCCAACACATACCGTCCGGACGGCTCCTGAAATACCTTCGCATAATGGCCGGTCGCAACGGCATCGCATCCTTCCTGCAATGCCCGCTCCAAAAGCAACCCGAATTTGATTCGCCTGTTGCAGATATAACACGGGTTCGGTGTTTCTCCGCTGCGGTAGCTTTGAATAAAATAATCGATAACGTGCGTTCGAAATTCGGCACGGAAATCATACACACAGTGCGAAATGCCGAGTATCTTCGCCGTCTGCGCCGCTTCATCGATAATCCGCTCCGACTGCTCCTTCGCCACCGGATTTTTTTCGTCCAGCACGCGGAGCGTAACGCCGCACACGTCATGCCCCTGTTCCATCAGAAGCTTTGCTGCGACGCTGGAATCCACCCCTCCGCTTAAACCTACTGCGATCTTCATACTCATACTTTCCATATGGACATCTCTAAAAACTCAAGGTTAGCTTTTAAAGATGCCCTGTCTTGTTCCGCCGTTACTTTTTTACGGAGCTTCGCAGCGAAAGCGCCTTACCGTCCGTGAGTATAACCGCTTCCAACTGTTTATAGGTATGAGCGGGGAACTGCACCGGTACGCTTAAAGCGCTGCCGATATAAATAACGTCGACCGTTTTGCTTTCTTTTTCTTCGGTATCGCGGTTCGATGCGGTAATACGGACGGTAAGCGGCAGGGTATAATCATCACGCTGATTCGTAGCGTCGAACGAAATATTCACATAGAGATATTCCTGTTGAGTCAGGTATTCCAACTTGACCGGAACTCCCTGAATTTTTCCTGACTGCCGGTCGGTTTTGAGCAAAAAAGACATAAAAGTAAGCGCAAAAACGGCAACAATGGCGAACAGCACGGAACGGGAAGACCGCGTTGCCGTCAAGCTTTTCAGTAGACTGATTTTTTTGATATAATCGGGTTCATACATCTGCTGTACCGCTTCGGGCGCACGCTTCAAACGCTCGCTCCGGTCATAGCGGAGATACGACCCGCCTTCACTCCATGAATCCGGTTGATCATTCATTTTTCGAGGCTCCGGTAACTTCATTTGTCTGCCACCAGACAATATCCGCCTGTTTATCTCCTGCAAGAAGCGCAGATAAAATACCGTCGGAAGAAAGATTGAAAGCGTTATACACCAGTTCTTCTGCAGAAACGGATAATACCCGCGTATATATCTTATTGGAATGCAAGTCGATCAATTCGAGCATATATCCGTCGGATCGCGGGGTTGTTAAAAAGCACCAATTATTTGCGGTTACACCGAGTAATCCGTAAACCTTTTTAACATGGCGGACACCGGTAGTGGTATCTTCCGTATCCTCATACGGAACAATGTCGATTGTCCGCTCATACCGCCGCTCTTCAATGTTAAATGTGTAGAGACAACTTTTATCATAGCTGATCCCTGCGCTCACATTGGTCTCCGCATCGATATCTTCACGGTAATAATCGACTTTAATATACAGCTTCTTTGCGGTAAAATCGGGAACCGCTTTATCAAGGCTGGAAAATCCTTTTACTTCGTTGGTATAAGGCGACGGCAATCCGCTGAACGCAATGGGGATTTTATACAACAAGCTGCCCGTATTGTCGTACCAGTATACCCTAATTCCCGTTGCCGTCCGGCATACGACAATAAGGCCGCCGTTCGAATCCGTATAGAGTCCTTCGATGGGCGGAAAGGGAGTGCCGCCCGCGCCCTCTTGCCCGACGGTATCGACAAATTCGCCGGCCTCGTTAAAATGAATCACCGTGTCGCGCAATGCAAGGTTTTCGGTTTGATCGTATTCAATCCGTTCTTCATTGACCGTATCGACGGAAAAAAGATGCTTGCTCGGCGTTACGACAAGATACGTCGGATGATTCAACGGATACGGAACAGCCATACGCGTCGTAATCTTATCCGTTTGGTCGACATCGACGAATGTCGGCTGCGGATTCTTTTCGGGATTGTAATAGAGTGCAAGTAAATCACCGAATGATGTCAACCGCATAATTTTTCCCGCACTTGAATTGCTGAGGTAAAAAATACCATCATCCATAGCGAGCTGACTGTCGGGACGGATATACGGACTTGCCAGCTGAAAGAGATCCAGCTGGTCTTCAAAATTCCCGTATTTAATTGAAAAAAGATGCTCCCGCTCCAAATTTCCCGTTATTTCTTTACCGCACGAAACGGCGCAAAGGGAAAAAGCACAATATACGGTAACACAGAGCCATCGAAAAATACGGCTGTGGCGAAACATTATAATACCCCGTCTTCTCCGGACATCTCTAAAAACTGAAATTTTTAGAAATTTCCCTTATGTTTACTTGAGCACTTCGGCGATACCGGACACAAGTCCCGCCATATTCTGAATATCCGCAGGGATAATAATTTTCGTCGATTTTCCGTCGGCCACTTTTTCAAAGGCTTCAAGACTGCGCAGTTTAATCAGTGCAGGGTCGGCGCCGACATTCTTAATCAGATTCAACCCTTCGGCAGTCGCTTTCTGGATAGCCAAAATTGCTTCCGCCTCTCCCTGAGCCCTGCATATAGCGGATTCTTTTTCCGCTTCCGCCTGCAAAATCATCGACGCTTTTTTTCCTTCCGCTACCAAAATGGAAGATTGCTTTTGCCCCTCCGCAATGAGGATGGCCTCGCGCCGTTCCCGTTCGGCACGCATCTGTTTTTCCATCGCTTCCTGAATGGATTCAGGCGGAATGATGTTCTTTACCTCTACACGGTTAACCTTAATGCCCCACGGATCGGTTGCTTCATCCAAAATACTCCGCATACGGGTATTAATAACGTCACGGCTTGTCAGCGTACCGTCAAGCTCCAATTCACCGATAATATTTCGGAGCGTGGTTGCCGACAGGTTTTCAATCGCATTCATCGGATTTTCAACGCCGTAGGTATAGAGCTTAGGATCGGTAATCTGAAAATAGATAACCGTGTCGATCATCATGGTAACGTTGTCCTTTGTAATAACCGGCTGGGGTTTAAAGTCGAGTACCCGTTCCTTGAGCGAAACCTTATTCGCGATCCTGTCGACAAACGGCATCTTAACGTGCAGGCCAACCTCCCATGATTGGAAATAGCCGCCGAGCCGCTCGATAATAAACGACTGAGACTGAGGCACAATTCTCACATTTAAAATAAGCAGAATAAGCAAAAATACGATTAATGCAAATGCAATCCACATAATAAACCTCACTATTGGAAATTTCTAATGGAAATGTCTAAAAACTCGAGTTCGGTTTTTAGAGATTTCTTTTATATTTTTTTCACGATGAGAGTAACACCCTCTATTTTTTCGATGATACATTCATCCCCGGCAGGTATGGTCTCACCCCCGACGGAAGCAGCTGTCCACACAATGCCGTTGATTTTAACCTGCCCTTTTTCCCATTCGGTAATGGTTTGAAGGACAAGGGCTTTCTTACCGATCAGGCTATCCGCATTGGTCTTTTCCCGTTTGGTATGCAGGAATTTCAGCGCAAGGGGACGCGTAAAAAAAAGCAAGAGCAGCGCGATAAGGGCAAACAAAATACACTGCACATAAAACGGCGGCTGCAATAACGAGATAAAAATCATCAGTACGGCGCTGAGTGCAAACCAAATAGTGGTTAAACCGAGCGTCAGTCCTTCGATAATGGCACAGACCACTGCAATGCCGAACCAAAACCACGGCGTATAAAGCGCTAAAAGCATCGCCAGATCAAAAAACATACGGATTCTCTCTTATGCTTGTGCCAGCGCCGCTCCGATAAAGTCGCGGAACAGCGGATGCGGCTTATTCGGGCGGGAGACGAATTCGGGGTGAAACTGTACCGCAACAAACCACGGATGGTTTTTTAGTTCAACGATTTCCACCAAATTACGTTCAGGGTTAATCCCCGAAAGCAGCATATCGGAGCTTTCAAACTGACTGCGATATAAATTGTTAAATTCATAGCGGTGCCGATGGCGCTCGCGTATTTCATGCATTTTATATGCCTGCTCCGCCTTGCTGCTTTCTGCAACCATACAGCGGAAGGAACCGAGCCTAAGCGTACCGCCGAGCTGCACATCTTTTTGATCGGGCATCAAGTCGATAACCGGTTCGCAATTCTCGATAAACTCGGAGGAATGCGCGCGCGCTAAGCCGAGTACATGGCGGGCAAATTCGATAACGGCAATCTGCATTCCAAGACAAATACCGAAATAGGGAACTCCTTTGGTGCGCGCATATTCGGCGGTAAGCACCATCCCTTCAATACCGCGCTCGCCGAAACCTCCCGGAACGATAATTGCGTCTGCACCCTTTAACAGCTCTTCCGCCTTTGCTTCGTCCGTAATTTTTGCCGCATCGATCCACACTTGTTTTACACGAGCACGATGGTATACCCCCGCCGCAGTCAGCGCTTCGGTTACGCTTAAATATGCATCGGGCAGCTCGGTGTATTTGCCGACAAGGGCAACCGTTACCTCTTTTTCGGGATGATAATAGGATTCAACCATTTCCTTCCACGACTGCAAATCGGGTTCCGGATTGGGAATATTAAAAAGCTCGCAGATTTTCTTACCGAGATTTCCTTCTTCCAGCATCAGCGGAACTTCGTAGATGGACTTTGCGGTAAGGTTTTCGATAATGGCATCTTGACTGACATTGCAAAAGAGACTGAGTTTTTCGCGGATGGATTTGCTGAGTTTTTTTTCACTGCGGCACATAATGATATCGGGCTGGATCCCGAAGCCGAGCAGCTCCTTAACGCTGTGCTGCATGGGCTTGGTTTTAAGTTCGCCGCATTCTTTTAAGTACGGTAAAAGGCCGAGGTGAATGAAAAGGCAATGCTCTCTGCCGACCGTATTCCGGATTTGCCGGATTGCTTCTATAAAGGGAAGCGATTCGATGTCGCCGACCGTACCGCCTATTTCCGTGATAACGATATCGCTGCCGGTTTGCTCCGCCGTCTGCATAATGCGGTTTTTAATCTCGTCGGTAACATGTGGGATAACCTGCACGGTCGCTCCGCAATAGTCCCCTGCCCGTTCATGATCTAAAATGGAAAGATACACTTTCCCTGCCGTATGGCTGTTGAATTTATGCAACGCGACATCGGTGAACCGTTCGTAATGCCCGAGATCGAGGTCGGTTTCGCCGCCGTCCTCCGTTACAAACACTTCTCCGTGCTGATAGGGGTTCATTGTCCCCGGATCGATATTCAAATAAGGATCAAACTTTTGATTGATAACCGAAAAACCTCTGCTTTTGAGCAAAAGTCCGATAGAAGCAGCGGTAATGCCTTTCCCAAGGGAAGAAACAACTCCGCCGGTTATAAAAATAAAACGAGCTTTCATCATGTGCGCTACTATACCATATTATGAGGGCTTCCGCAATCAACGCTTCTTCTTTAAGCAGCGGTAATACCGCATTTTGGCTGAATATTCAAAATAGATATGAAATTGACAGTATGAAAGCAGAAACAAAAGAATGTATTAAACGAATACAGCCGATTAAAGACTGTGTATTTGCTTAATGATTATTAAAGGAGTTTTTGCCGAAAGGGATAAAGCTCAAAGCAGCTAAGGCCCGAAGCCACTCTCTTTTTTCACAGATTTTAAAGCCGAGAACATCGGAAAAATACTAAAAAAGGCTTATCATTTCTTCTAAAAACAGCACAGGAGTCATTTGACCGCAGTATTATTTTTCAAAAATTGAGTTCTGCGACGCTATCCCCCGTTACACCCTTACAAGCTTTCTACTTCTTCTTTGGTGAGGCCGGTCGCCTGTGTGATAATATCGATAGAAACCCCAAGCCGTTTGAAATTGCCTGCATTTTGCAAAGCATTCTGGCGGGAACCGCGTGCTTCGCCTTCAGCAAGACCAAGCGATTTAC
>NZ_CALHGC010000427.1 GCF_938029485.1 uncultured Treponema sp.
TCAGCCAGCCATGCGGCATCCTGCATCTTCATCTCAAAGCGGATATCGGGTTTGTCGGTACCGTAGAGGTCGATGGCATCGTCATAGCTGATCCGCGGGAAGGATTGCGCCAAGTCCGCGTTGATAGTCTTTTTGAACACCGTGCGGAACATATTTTCGGTAACATCGAGCACATCATCGCGGGAGACAAAGCTCATTTCAATATCGATCTGGGTGAACTCAGGCTGGCGGTCGCCGCGTGCGTCTTCATCACGGTAGCAGCGTGCAATCTGAAAATAGCGGTCAAAGCCGGAGACCATCAGTATTTGCTTGTACAGCTGCGGGGACTGCGGCAGCGCATAGAACTTGCCCGGATAGAGGCGGGAGGGCACCAAATAGTCGCGCGCGCCCTCCGGCGTCGATTTAATAAAGGTCGGCGTTTCAATTTCCAAGAAGTTCCGCGCTGTGAGGTACTCCCGCACCGCGAAGGTAACCTTTGAGCGCAGTATCAGATGATCCTGCATAGTCTGGGAACGCAGGTCGAGGTAGCGGTACTTGAGCCGGAGGTCTTCGTTGGCGTTGGTTTTTTCGTCAATCTGGAAGGGCAGCACAGCGCTCTTCGACAGCACTGTCATACGCAGCGCTTTTACTTCGATATGTCCGGTTGTCATTTCGGTATTGACCATGGAATCGGGACGCTCCCGCACTATACCTTCAACGGCAATACAATATTCCATCTTCAAACCGGCTGCGGTTTCCTTCAGCTCAGGGCTTGCATCGTCATCGACAACCACCTGTGTCAGCCCGTAGCGGTCGCGTAAGTTTATAAAAGAGATACCGCCGTGGTCGCGCTTGCGGTGCACCCATCCGTTTAATACTACTGTTTTACCCGCGTCGCTTTTTTGCAGCTGACCGCAGGTAACTGTCCGTTTCATTTCTATCATAATGGAGTAAGTATAGTTGAAACCGGACGTTTATGCAATTCGTGCAAAACTAAGGAGCTTGCATTGCAGCCTAGCAGCTACAGCGCTATTTGTAACCGTTATCGACGGTTTTAGAATACTACCGAAAAACAGATCAAGAGTAAAAAAGTATGTCTAAAACAAGTAAACTGTTACCTGATTAAAACTTATCGCAACAATTATTTCCGGCACGCACTTGATATGTTATCGCATAATATGATATACATAGCGAACCTCTAATAATCGTTCCTGTTTTAGAGATATATACCATTAAAGTAATGTAATATTAGTATGGAGAAAAAAATATGACACAAACCGCTTTTCTTTCGCTTGTATCAAACGTAGCGCTCTTTTTTATGGTTCTGTATTTTCTGTTTAAAATCAGGCCGGTAAAAGCCGCTTTAGTATATCATACAAAAACACAAGCGGAATTTATTGCTGCAATCGGATTAACATTGGTCTTTTCTATTTTAAATATTTTGGCTTCGGTTCTCGGTATTCAAGTGGGAAATGCGATTGCAAATATCAGAACCGGCGTTGTCGTTGTTGCAACGGCACTGCTTGGGCCGCTACCGGGCATAACGGTCGGCCTTATCGGAAGCGTGTATCGATACACAGTCGGAGGATGGACAGCACTCGGCTGCTCGGCTGCAACTTTTTTCTCAGGGCTTGTCTGCGCCGGCATTGTCTTTATACTTCGACGCAAATACGGGCGCATAAGGCTGACATTCAAAACCATTTTATTATTTTCAGGCTTTGGCGGCATTTTCAGGCTTTGGCGGCGCATGGGAAATACTGCATATTATGGTATTGGTACCGCTCCTCGGCACAAAACCGTTTGCAGAGGCTGCCGCACTCCTGTTTGACTTGCTTCTTTTCCCGCAAATCATTCTTAATGCCGTTATTATCGCTGCAGTGTTATTTTTAATTGCGGATCTTGGGAAACAAGAAAAGATCAAACAGCTGCAAGAAGATGAAGCACTCTTACGTGCAAAACAAACGGCTAATCAATCGGTAATAGAAACAATTCATCAAGCACTCCGTAATTTGACGGAGCACGGAACCGTTCTTGAAGGAACGATGGATACCACATCGGCCGGCGCCGGACATATTGCCGAAAATATCAACAATCTGAAGCAACGGTTGACAAATCAGGCTGAAAGCGTAACACAAACCGACGGCACGGTAAAAACGATTTTGGAAACGCTCAATACGTTGGACAGCTATATCGCCATTCAATCAAATAGGCTGATGCAATCTTCCTCATTGATAGAAACGATGATAACAAACGTAAGAGACGTTACCGGATTGCTTGAAGAAAGCAACACGGTTATCCAAGATGCGCATCAATTGAGCATACAAGGAAAGGCAGGGGCAAAAAACGCAAATGAAGCGGCGATGGAAATTGCCAAAAGGTCGGGCGATCTTTTGGAAGCCGGTGAAGTTATTCAAAATGTGGCAAGTCAAACCAATCTTTTAGCGATGAACGCCGCGATAGAAGCGGCACATGCAGGGGAATCAGGTAAAGGCTTCGCCGTTGTTGCCGATGAAATTCGAAAATTAGCGGAAGAGTCAAGCATGCAAGGAAAAAAGATTGCGGCGGTTATTAAAGAATCTTTGCAGATTATCCAAAAATTAACCGATACCGAAAGCACAACCGAAAGGGCGTTTGAACAGGTATACACGTTGGTGAGCAAAATTTCCGAACAGGAAGCCCGTATTTTGGAGGCGATGCAGCAGCAGGAAGCCGGAAGTGAAAAAATTATCGCAGCTATTACGGATATAAACGGTATAACACATGACATAAAAACTAAGTCGGAAGAAATGGCAAATAACGGCCATCATACTGCGGAGGAAATGAAGAACCTCAATACCTTAACTGCAGCATTGACGGAAAAAATGAACGAAATGACCGGAGATGTGTTGAACATCAACAAGGCGATACAAACCGCTCACGAAGTTACGCAAAAAAATGCTCAAGCTATCCAAGAGGTCGTACAAGAAGTTGATTCGTTCCAACTGTAAGAGGTATCAGGGCTTTCGCATTATACATATTCTAGGCGACTGCTATCTTTTTGTGCGAAATTTTGAATAAAATTTCGCATATTTTTTTGAGTGGGCGGGTAAACGCATCAGGCAGAGTAGATAAAAAGCGCAGAAGCATTGGTTCTGCGGGAAACACGAACATTGTACTTCCTTGTACAATATTCGTGTCAAGTTTTTCTAGCGAAAAACTTGCTGCTGATTAGTATCACCGCCGTCCGTGGCGGATATGAAAAAACGGCCTGACGCGTTTACCCTGACAATCTATCAATGCAAGATTGACAGAATCGCAAATTCACGGCACAATATTCCGCTGTAATGTTAGTAAGATATACTCGAAATAATACGAATAAAAAACTGTCAAAGGCGCTTATATATACGGCAGCCGAACACTCCATCGATCCCCGCACGGTTGATAGTGAAGCCATCCGTATCATCAACGGGCTGCACAATGCAGGTTATGAGGCTTACATTGTCGGCGGCGCCGTCCGCGATTTACTGATCGGAAAAACACCGAAAGACTTCGATATCGCAACATCGGCGGAACCAGCTCGTATCCGTAAAATCTTTAAAAACTCCAGGCTCATCGGGAAACGATTCCGATTGGTGCATATTTTTTACGGCCCTAAAATATATGAAGTTTCCACATTTCGCTCTCTGGAGAAGGGAACAGTCGGAAACAGCTTCGGTACTATCGACGAAGATGTGCGGCGCCGCGATTTTACCTTAAATGCGCTCTACTACGATCCGATAAAAAATATCATTGTCGATTATGTCGGCGGGGTGGAAGATATTCGAAAAAAGCGACTGCGCCCGATCATCGAGCTTTCTCACATTTTTGCAGAAGATCCGGTGCGGATGATTCGCGCCGTCAAATACGCAACTATCACCGGTGCCGCAATCCCGCTGCTTCTCCGCTGCCGGCTTCACCGCGATGCACCGCTCATCGAATATATCTCTCCTTCCCGCTTAACCGAAGAGATAGGCAAAATATTGATGAGCGGCTATGCGGCGGATATATTTAAGAGGCTGTTCCATTATCGGCTCTTTCTTTATTTACAACCTTCGGCTTTTTCATTTATAGAAGATTCCCCTCATTTTTCCGAACATTATTTTACAAGCATGGAAGAACTGGATAGGTTAATCGGGGAGCATAAGGTTCAGCGACAAGGACAGGCTCTTGTATACCTTATCCGTGATTTTTTACAACTAATCACTAATTGGGAAGGGGAACCGCGTACGATTTACAAGGAGGTATATGCCGAATGCCGCCATTTTGTACTGCCGATGAATCCACAGCGGATTGAACTTGAATATGCGGTAAAATACTGCCTCAGAAAAGGCGGATTGGATATACGGCTTACCGGTTCAAATAAAGCAAAAGAAGTTCCCAAACGCCGCTCGCGCGGACCCGTACGGCAAAATACTCCTGCAAAACAGGGAGCTCGAGCAGCAGAAAAGCGCGGTTCCAAGTCCGCTGCTTCGACTACTAAACCTGTTCGATAACAGCGTTGTCGAACAGGTTTACTGAAGCAAAGCGGTAGTCAGCCACGGAATATAGGTAACCAGTAGTAAAATGATGCTTTGAACACCCAGAAAGGGGAGAATATTCTTTACTATTTTGATAACAGGTTTATTGAACGCATAGCTCGCGATGAACAAATCCATTCCAATCGGCGGCGTTAAAAAACCGAGCGCAAGGTTCATCAAAAAAATAACACTGGTATGTATGGGGTGGACGCCGAAGGATTCGGCGATCGGCATAACAAGCGGCGACACAACCAAAATAGCGGAATATAAATCCATAATACAGCCGACAAAAATCAGCAACACATTCAGCAGCAGCAAAAACACATATTTTGAGTGTATATACGTCTGCACAATATCCGTCAACAAAGTCGGCACATTCGCATCGATTAAATAATAGGCTAATCCCTTTGCTGCACCGATGATAATAAGAACACCGCCGGCAATCGGAATACTTTTTAATATATAAGCGGCAGCGGCTTTCCATGAAAAGTCTCGCCGAATGCCGACTTCCAATACGCAGGTATAAAGGACGGTAAAAGCAGCCGTTTGAAGAAGTGAAAAAAGACCGGAAAAATAGAGAACGATTATAAAAACCGGCAATAACAATTCAAAAAAGCTGTCGAAAAATGCCTTCTTCAATGTAATCCATGAAAACGGTATCCGTATTTTTGAACGATCCCGAATTACCCCGATAATGATCATTGACAATGTAAGTAAGAGTCCCGGAAAGATCGCACCCTTGAATACGTCGAAGATATCAATCGTCATAATATTGGTTACGCCGAAAATAATAATTGCCATACTGGGCGGAAAAAGGATACCAAGCGAGCCGGAGGCGGTAATCAGCGATTCGGAGTCATCTTTTGAATAGCCGTTTCCGGTTAAAATAAGGCTGATAAGCGGGCCGAGCGCTAAAATGGTTACACCCGACGCGCCGGTAAAGGTTGTAAAAAAGGTTAGTACAAGTACGGAAGCGATAACCACGCCCCCTCTTATCCATCCGACGCTGGCGCGAACGAGTTCCATTAGCCGCTTGCCGGCGCTTCCCTCTGCGAGCAGACATCCTGCAATGGTAAAGAGCGGAATCGCCGCGATGCTTGTATCCGTTAAAATATAATACATTTCCAGCGGAATCACATCGACATATCCGCCGCCTTGACTAAATGCCGTATACGTAATTCCAAGCAAGACGACAAAAAGCGGTAAACCAAAAAGAGCAGCAACAATCAATACAAGTATAAGAGGCGCCATTAGCGGGGCGCTGAAAGATTGCCAAAGAGAGGCGCTCACGGTAAGAAACGGGCTATCCCTGCCTAAAAGCGCATAAAGAATAACGGCAATCGAACCGCAGCTGATAAACAAACCGAAAATAAGCCCCACCAAAGAGGACACAAGCGCCCCGCGCTTTTTAAAACACAAAAAGAGCTGCGCAAAAAACATCAGCGGAAGTGCACAAAAAACAAATCGTACCGGTATTCCCCATAAGAGATCGGTAGGCTCTATTACTACTAAGATATTGGGAAAGCAGGCAAAAAAGACCGCCGTAAGAACAGCTGTTGTTATGCCATTGTTAACTTGCGTTACGGCACTTTTCAATTTAGCGGATAGTTTAAGATTAAAAACTTCGATACCTAACTGCTTGTTATCGGCGCTGGTAACCATTCCTGCAAAACATGCAAAAATAAAAACGATGTGGATAATCAGCCGTTCTCCATCCAATACCGGAATACCGCCTATTTCACTGATGAGAAAAAACACCATCGGCAGTACGATCAATACACCAACCAGAAAAAGTATAAATATGTTGACAGTCTTTCTCATGTTGTTATCGCACGGTTATTTACGCATTGGAGCAACAAGTTTTTGAATATTCTGATACATTTCCATGTCAAATGCATTCGGAAAAGCCTTGTGGATATCATTAATATTCACGTTAAATTCTTCTTCCCATTTTTTCAGCTCATCTTTAGACAGACGGATCATTGTAACACCGCCGACTTCCATTTTACGAACGCAGTCGGCATCAGAAGCGTCAAGTGCATCGTCAAGCCGTTTACGGGCTTTTTCCATCGATTCTTTCATAGCGGCATGGTACTTTTTAGGAATCTTGTCCCATGAGGCTTTTGAAATAACGAAACCGGCCATAACGGGACACAATTTTGTATCGAGCGCATAGCTAATATCTTTGTAATACCCTCCTACATACGTTAAAAGATGGACGGCAAAAAAACCGCCGATACCATTCTTACTCTTCAACATTTGAGAGAATTTTTGAGCAGGAGTATCCACCACATTAAAACCGCTCAGTTTAAAGCTATCACTCAAAATAGGGCTATCCAAACCGGCGACTGCCAATTTTATCTTTTTTAATTCCCCGAGAGTTTTATACGGCTCCTTTGTATAAAAAGAAAGCCACCCGACATTCGACCATGCAATCAACTCATAACCGGCAGCATTAATTCTCGATTCTATTTTATTGCCGTATATACTGAGCGCTTTATCCAGTTCTTGTTGATTTTGAATCAAAAACGGAAGCGCAAGCGTGTAGATATAAGCGTCAGGTACCAATTCATGCAAACCGATCATGGTAAAGATTGCTCCATCTAAAGGAGCCTGTTGCCCGGGACGCGCTGCCTTGAGCTTCTGAATACCCGCTTTTTCTCCGCCAAGGGTTGTCATATTATACACCTTCACCGTTACCAACCCGTCGGTAATGCGATTCCATTCCTCAGCAACTTTTTTAAGTTCGATGTCCCATGAAGACCGAGAAGGAGCGACGGTTGCTATCTTTAATACGATTCCCTCAGCTCCGATAAGAGAGGTTGAAACAATAAAGATCGCCGCAATCATTGTTAAAATTTTTCTCACAATATTTTCTCCTTATGTAACTCATACATATAACTGATACAATTACAAGCTAATCATCTAAAAAATAATCGCCTTTCATGTTTTGCAGCCAACGGGCTTTTTCTTGACTGAGGATAATTGTGAGCTTACTATCCGGTTGTGTTTCCGGATCGATAGCCAAAGCCTTTTCCAAGGCTTCGTCAAAGCCGACACTATCCTGCATAGGAACACAAAACGACTGTGCATAAAGGACATACACCGACGGCCGCTTCCCGCCGCTCAACTCCAATGTTTTCCGATACGCCTCTTGCGCCTTATCCATACCGCCGCCCAAGGATTCGGGAGCCGCAGCATAAAAGGCTGTAAGCGTTTCCCAAAGAGCTCCATCGTTAAAGGTAGGATATAGTTCTGCTGACCGCTCGAGCATCGCTACTGCGCCCGGAACTACTGCAAGCACATCGGTATCCATCGGATCAAGCGAGAATGCCCCAAGTATACCGCAACTTGCCCAATAAAGCGATTCAGCATCGGCAATTTTGCAGCGCCCGAGAAAAGCGCGCCCATTCTCTTCCGTATAATGAGCCATTGATTCGGAAAACCCCTTATATGCACCATCAAGCGATTCCATCACATAACGCGCTCCGCGAAGATAAAACTTTTTCGCCCGTAAATACTCAAGATTTTTCCTTTGAAACTGTGTTTCGGGGATATAGTCGGCAGGCGTTTGGACGAAAGCATTAGCATACATGATATAAAGAGACCCGGACATAATAGCCAGACCGCGATGTTTAGGATTACTCAAATGCAGTATCTCATAAGTTTTTAAGACGGTTGGAAAAACTTCCGCAACCAACCTTACGTCATCTTCTCCGGTGAGCGCTGCTGCCGCATCAATTCCGCCCGAGGTTTCGCTTTTCGGGGCGGGAAAAGGGGCGAGCGTATTCGCAATGCCGTTAAAAGCAATCCGTTTAATAGAACACCCGCTCAATAACAGGAACACTCCTGCTATGCAAACATATATTCTTTTTAGATTTGCAGTCATGAGAGGCCACTCCTTCTCTATTGCCGTTAAACAGTTAATTCTTTTTGCCATTGATGGATAAAAGCTTCATAAGCAGCGATAGTCGCGGAAAGCGCAATTTGCTGTACAGAGCTTCGCCCTTCGGCATTGTTACCGTCCAAAACATACAATGAATCAAGAATACCTTGTATATCATCGATAGTACAGCTCATATCGGCAGCTCTCCGCCTGACAAGAAGGCGAGTTT
>NZ_CALHGC010000428.1 GCF_938029485.1 uncultured Treponema sp.
CAAAGAGACAGGCGGCGAGATGCTGTAACAGCTTTTCTCTGCCTGTTTTTTTTGTAGCAGAGGTTATGATTATTTCATCCTTGCTGCATTCAAAAAAGGACGCAAGGGCAAGGAGCTGTTTTGCCTGTTCATTTTTACTGAGCTTATCGGCTTTGGTTGCCGTCAAGACAGCGGGTATGTTGTGTTCCCGGAAAAACTGTAAGGTTTGCAGTTCTATTTCAGCAGGATCCCGCCGGATATCCATCAATAAAAATACCGTTTTAAGTGTGGAGCGGGTTGTGCAGTAATCGTACAGCATAGCGTCAATCCGCTTCCGTTCCGCTTGGGATACTTGCGCAAAGCCGTAGCCCGGTAAGTCGGCAATGCAAAACGATTCCGCACTTGGCTGCTTGCCTGCCGGGGCATTTACCGAAAAAAAATTGATTTCTCGTGTCATGCCCGGCTTTGAGCCTGTTTTTACGAGGTTCTTTCTATTAAGGAGCATATTGATGAGCGAGGACTTTCCCGCATTGGAGCGTCCGAAAAAGGCAAATTCGGGAACGCCTATCTGCGGGAACTGCTTGCTGTTAATTGCCCCTTTGATGAACTCGGCGGATACGATTTTGAGCATACCGGTTGTGATAATTCCCTCAGCCTATAGTCCGAAGAGGCGGGCGTAGGCGGCGAGTTCGGGCGGCATATCGTGCGACAAGACTTTTTTAGCCAGTACCTTGCCGAGCTGGACACCTTCTTGATCGAAGCTGTTGACATTCCAGATAAAGCCTTGGAACATAACCTTGTTTTCGTAGTGCGCAAGCAAAACGCCGAGTGTTTCCGGGGTAAGCGCCTTTCCGTAGATAAGACTTGAAGGGCGCCCGCCGGCAAAGCTCTTATTCGCATCGTCATCCTGTTTGCCGCACGCAAAGGCGGTAATCTGCGCGACAACGTTGGCAAGCAGCTTTTGCTGGCTGGTAGATCCTTCTACGGTGATGTCTTTGCCGTATTGACTTTCTTCAAAGCCGATGAATTGGAGCGGAATAATATCGGTGCCTTGGTGCAGCAGCTGATAGAACGAATGCTGTCCGTTAGTACCCGGCTCCCCAAAGATAACCGGCCCCGTTTTATAGTGAATCGGTTTGCCGAAGCGGTTTACCGACTTACCGTTTGACTCCATATCGAGCTGCCGCAGATGAGCGGGGAAACGGGAAAGCGCTTGGCTGTAGGGCAGAATCGCGGTGCTGCCGTAACCGAGGATATTCCGCTCATAGATACCAATCAACGCATCCGTAAGCGCGGCATTTTTGGTGATGCTCGGCTCAAGGGCTTGTTTATCTGCAGCGGCGGCTCCGGAAAGGAGGGCGTCGAATGTATCCGCACCTAAGGCCAGCGACAACACCGCACCGCCGCACGCGGAGGTGGAAGAATAACGCCCGCCGATAAAGTCATCCATATAGAAGGATGCGAGGTATGAAGGATTGTTGGCAAGCGGACTGCTTTCGCTCGTTACGGCAACCATCTGCTTTGCAGGATTCAGTCCCGCTTCCTGTAAAAATTGACCGACGAAGCGTTCGTTGGTGAGCGTCTCGAGCGTAGTACCGCTCTTGGAAACCAAGATAAACAGTGTCGTTGACAAATCCAGTGCGGAAAGCACCGCCGCAGCATCATCGGGGTCTACATTCGATATAAAGTGAGCGCGGAGTTTCAGCTTGTTATGCCGCTCTCCCCATGCTTTTAACGCAAGGGGTTTTTACGATTTGGAAAAGCTGTGGCACGCCGGCCGCCGAGTGGAAATTAATAATTAACGCACGGCAGTGCTGCGAGTTTCGGAGGAAATGCGGAGCAGAAAAAGGCTTTGCGTGCGACAGGGATTGGAGAGGCGGCGGAGCCGTTCCGAAGGAATGGAGCCGAAAGGCGGAACCCCGAAAAGCCTGTTTTTTGCGATGCAATCGCAAAAAGCCGCCCTTATGAAATTTATCAATCTTTGAATACGCGGTCGACCGCGTCGGCGAGCAATTCGAGTTTCAGCGGTTTGCGGAAAAAATTTTCGATGCCGAGATCGACGATGCACTTTTCGTCTTCTTTATCTTCGAGCGCGGTTACGACGATGACGGCGGGCTTTCCGTATGAATTGTCGGCGTTGATTTTGCGGCAGAGTTCGAAGCCGTCAACACCCGGAAGATCGAGATCCAAAACGACGCAGCGCGGTTTTTTCGAAAAAAGCTGCACACCCGCTTCGAAACCGTCGAACGCTTGCATTATCTCAAGCTCCGGAAAACGCTCGTGAAGAAATCGTGCGACAAGCGTATTGAATGTTTTATCGTCGTCGATGACGAGCAGCGTCGAAGAATCGAATGCCGCCCGATTCGTACACGCACTCAAAAGTTTCATCGGAATGTGCATATTGCGTTCGCTCATAAAATCCGCAAGATCGTCGGGGTATACGCGGTACTGACCGCCGGGCGTTTTAAAGGCTTTGAGATAGCCGCTGTTTATCCAGTTTATCGCAGTTTGATTTACGACGCCGCAGATATTCGCGACTTCAAGAGCGGAATATATCACCGGTTTTTCAATTTTTTTCGCCATAGACTCTGATCCGTATTTCGATGCAGTTTGCAGTATAGCGCATCGCGGAGGAAAGAGCAATCGGTGAAATCGACACGAATATCGCCTGAGTTACCATCG
>NZ_CALHGC010000429.1 GCF_938029485.1 uncultured Treponema sp.
ATGAACGCTTGTTTTTCACGCACCTCGATGCTGATGACCGCATCGGGGTTATGCACATCGACGGTTAAAATCCCCGCCGTATGGATCGTTCCGCCTACTTCCCGCGCAATGTCATACGACGTGAGGGGAAATTGCTTATCGGCGCGGCGGGCTTCAATTTTAAAGGTGCGTGCGCCTTGCGCCTGCAAGTCCTTGGCTTCGGTAACAGCCGTTTCGGAAATAGCTTCGAGCGTTTTATCCGCCGGTTTTGCCTGCGCCCAGCTCGTAATGCCGAAAAGGTGATTTAAAGCCGCTTCTACCCGCGGCTGCAAGGTCTCATCAGTCCGTACATACATCCGCCCTGCACGTACCTGTACGTTCGGCACCGCTCCGTCAAAATAGCTTCTAAAGTTTTGCGCAAGCCGCCGCTCAAAATCCTTTAGGTTCCCTTTTTTAAGATTTATCTCTCCGATTTTTGCCAGATAAAAAAGCTCCGCCATGTAGGTTTCGTTAAGCCTCCGTTAAATTATTACATGATTGCATCGTTAAATCGTGCCCGCGATGGCGGTGCCGAACGTAATTGCGTTATCAAGGGACACCACATCGAAATAAATGCCGCGGTTTTGCGTCAGCGCCGTATAGAGGTGCGCGATGACGGCATCGTGTAACCGGTGCGTTTTAAAAAACGTTGTTCCCTCCGCGAGGATACAAACCGGCAGCGCAGGATTTTTCCCCTTGCCTGTTTTGATGACAGCCGCCGCGATATTTCCCGCAGCAAGCCGAGCCGTACGCATAATCAGCGCATCCAATATCCGGTAGAGAACCTCGCGGTCTTCTTCCGTACCGCCGGCTAATAGCAGTCCGAGCGGAGTTTGGCCGGAATACGGCGCCTGCAAAAAACGGTTCACATCGATGAGCGGAATGTCGGCAATGGAAGCAAGGGCTTTTTTAACGCCGCCGGAAAAAAGGTTGTCTGCAGCGGCTGCCCGTATCATCACCGAAGCAACCGATCCGAGGTAGGCGCCCGAGCACATTTTTTCAAACCAAAACATCTGCGGCTGGTCGGTCTTTTTTGCAAACGCTTCATCAAAATCGCTGCGCGGCTGTTTGTTCGACTTTCCCGACTCGCAGACGACAATCTGCGCGGGCAAGGCTACGGTACCGGCGCTGTTCGCTGCAATTTTCGGAATGTTCTGATATTCGATATACGCGGCGTTCATTCCGGTTCCGAGGATAAAGCCTACATACGAATCGTATTTTTTTCCGCCGACGGCGGTCGATGCTCCTGCGAGGAGCGCCGCGACCGTATCGTTTAACAGTACAATGCGTTTCAGTTTATTCCATCCCCGGCGTATCAGTGCTGCCTCCAGATTTTGACCGACTAATGAGCCGATTACTTCGGGTGCTTTGATTTCCTTAGAAAATTGCAGCGCTTCGCCGTCGCCTGCCGGAGTAATTTTCATCGCATACGAAAAGCAAAAAGCGATAGAATCCGCGGTGTTTTTTAAATGGTCTAAATAAGCGGCGATGGTGTCAAAAAATTCCGCTTTTGAGCATTCCCGATCGGTTGCCGGCATCGGCCTTCGCTCAAGCTGACTAATGGACGGAATACTGTTTTCGTCAAAGGTAACCAAGCATGATCGAAAATTGGTTCCGCCCGCGTCGATAACGATAACCGAAGTATTCTTAGGCGGCTGTTGAGGCGGCATAAACCACGTCGGGATCATATCCAATGCCGACCCCGTACCGGCGGGAATGTCCGGGTCCCGTTTAAGGCCTTCTTCCATGTCGTACAGCAGCGTATCGATAACCGTATTGACTGTGGGGCCTTCCGCATCAAAATTATGTCGCCCGAAAAACGCAGCGACCGAATGCCGAATGTCCATTGTAATGCCTCCCGATAAATTCATTCATCCGTATGTGATGCAAAGACATATCTCAAAACGAATCGAGTTTTGAAATATGTTCTATATATATCTCTATAATAATGAAATGTTCCGTCCCGCACACTGCGCCCGCATGTCATCAGGCCATACCGAAACCTGCGTTTCACCGATATGGGCTTTCCGCAAAAAGAACATACAGAGCCGCGACTGCCCGATTCCCCCGCCGATGGTTTGGGGCAGCTCTCCGTTCAGCAGCTTGGTATGAAAAAACAGCGATGCCCGTTCCATGCAGTTGCGGGCGGCAAGCTGTTCCCTCATCGTTTGAGGACTTACCCTGATTCCCATCGAAGAGAGTTCAAGCACATCCTCCAATACGGGATTCCATACCAGTAAGTCTCCGTTTAATCCGTGCCGTCCGCTGCCGGTTTCGGTAATCCAGTCGTCATAGTCGGGCGCCCTGCCGTCATGCGGTTCCCCGTTTTTGAGCGGTGCCCCGATACCGATTAAGAAGACAGCACCGTACTGTCGGGCGCACTTCCGTTCCCGTTCCTTTCCGGAAAGATTGGGATACTGCGCATAGAGGTCTTCCGCATGGATAAAGGTGATATGCTTCGGCAAGATAGGCTCTATCGTAGAATAATTATCATAGATGAAAAACTCGGTACACTTTAAGCAATCGTATATTTTTTCTACGGTTGCCTTCAAAAAATCAAGCGTTCGGTCGGACTCCTCCATCGCGAGCTCCCAATCCCACTGATCGACATACAGCGAATGGATATTATCAAGTTCCTCATCAGCTCGGATCGCATTCATATCCGTATAAATACCGAAGCCGGACTGTAATCCCATTTCCGCTATTTTAACACGCTTCCACTTTGCAAGCGAGTGTACAATCTCAAGCTCCTGCTCGTTCATATCCTTTACCGGAAAATGCACTGCCCGTTCTGTACCGTTCAAATCATCGTTCAAGCCCTTTCCTCTGGGAACAAAGAGCGGCGCTGTAACACGGGTTAAGTTCAAACGGGTCGATAAGGTGAGCTGAAAAAAGTTTTTGATACGGACGATAGCCTGTTCCGTTTCTTTACCGGTTAAAACCGGCCGATAGTGTTCGGGGATATAAAGATGCGGCATAAACTCTGACTTTCCTCAATGATTTTTACGGGGAATACGTCAATTTATCCTTTTTCCGGGGAAAAAACAAGGGTACATCCGTATCAATGAAATATGCCAGCCTAATAGGGATAGATGGCATCCGGTACCAAGAGCGCATAAGTCCGC
>NZ_CALHGC010000430.1 GCF_938029485.1 uncultured Treponema sp.
CACAAAACATCGCTGTACTGACAGGAAGTCAGTGGTTCCAAACAGTATCGAGTTTTTCATCAGGAAAACTCGAAGCTAAAAAATGTACAAGGATGTACATTTTTTAGCGATGCCATCCTTGGCAGTTCTGGTCGAATAGTATCAATTTTTCCGCGGGGTATTAAAAAAACGGCCGGATGCGTTTCCCTTCACCCTTCGGCCTTGAACTTGCATAATTGCCCGAACCGCTTTATAGTAATATAACATGAAAAAGTATATTTTATCGTTTGATCAGGGGACAACGAGTTCCCGTGCTATTTTATTCGACAAAGCGGGAGCGATTATCGCAACTGCGCAGCAGGAGTTCACCCAGATTTTTCCGAGATCGGGATGGGTAGAGCACGATGCAATGGAAATTTGGGGTACGCAAAGCGGCGTGGCGCGTCAAGTATTGGAAGAGACGGGAACACGCCCCGATGAGGTTGCGGCAATCGGGATTACCAATCAGCGGGAAACCACGGTTGTGTGGGATAAACATACCGGAAAACCCGTGTACAATGCCATTGTGTGGCAATGCCGCCGCACCGCTTCGATATGCGATGAACTCAAAGCGAAGGGTTGGACGGATGCCATACGGCAAAAGACAGGACTTATTGTCGACGCCTATTTTTCCGGTACAAAAATAAAATGGATACTCGATAATGTAGCAGGGGCACGCGAGCGGGCGGAACGGGGAGAGCTGCTATTCGGCAATATCGACACGTGGCTCATCTGGAATTTAACCCGCGGCAAAGTACATGTTACGGACTACAGTAATGCTTCCCGCACGATGCTATTCAACATCAATACCCTGCAATGGGATGACGATATTCTTAAAGAGCTGAATATTCCCCGTTCGATGCTGCCGGAAGTAAAGCCGTCGAGCTGTGTGTACGGTAATACGGATGAGCATACTTTCGGCGGTGCCGATATTCCCATTGCAGGAGCCGCGGGGGATCAGCAGGCGGCGCTCTTCGGGCAAGCGTGCTTCGATGCGGGCATGGCAAAGAACACCTACGGTACCGGCTGCTTTCTGTTGATGAATACCGGCGCCACGCCGATTATCTCGCAGAACGGACTTTTAACGACAATCGCATGGGGCATCGGAGATACGGTAACGTATGCACTTGAGGGGAGCATCTTCGTAGCGGGAGCGGCCATACAATGGCTGCGGGATCAGCTCCGGCTGGTGTACGACGCCGCCGAAACGGAATACTATGCGGAACGGGTGGAAGATACCAACGGCGTATATGTTGTGCCCGCCTTTACCGGCCTCGGCGCTCCGTATTGGGATATGTATGCGCGGGGGGCGATTGTAGGCTTGAGCCGCGGCGCCAAGCGCGAGCATATCGTCCGCGCCACCCTTGAATCGATTGCCTACCGGACGCGGGATGTCCTTTCAGCAATGGAAAAGGATTCCGGCATTACCCTTAAAGCCTTAAAAGTGGACGGAGGCGCGGCAGTCAACAATTTTTTAATGCAGTTCCAAGCCGATATTTTGAACGTGTCGGTGCATCGTCCGCAGGTGCTGGAAACAACCGCGCTCGGCGCCGCATACTTGGCGGGACTGGCAGTAGGTTTCTGGAAGGACATGGAAGAAATTAAACGCAACTGGGCGGTAGACCGCGCATTTACCGTTCAAATGGACGAAGCGGCACGCACCCAGCGCTATGCAGGTTGGCAAAAAGCAATAAGGCGTGCAATGGATTGGGACAACTAACTGATGTATGATGTGATTATAATCGGGGGCGGAGTTGTCGGGTGTGCTATTGCACGGGAATTGTCTCAGTACCGGCTGAGCGTTGCTCTGCTCGAAAAACATTCGGAGGTTTGCGAAGGTTCCTCCAAGGCAAACAGCGGTATTGTGCACGGAGGTTTCGACGCAAAGCAGGGAACATTAAAAGCCCGCCTCAATGTACGGGGAAACGAACTGATCCGCCGCCTTGCCCCTCAGCTTCAGTTTCATTTTAAGCAGATAGGTTCGCTCGTTGTTGCCTTTTCCGATGAGAATATGGGAGAAATCAAAAAGCTGCATGAACGGGGCATTGCGAACGGCGTACCGGAACTTGAATTGTGGGATAGAGAAAAAACATTAGCGGAAGAGCCGAATCTTTCACCCGAAACGAGAGGCGCGCTGTTTTGCGGAACTGCCGGTATCGTGTGTCCCTTTGGCATGACGTATGCCTTTATCGAAAATGCGGTAGAGAACGGCGTTGAGCTGATATGCGATGCCGAGGTAACCGGTATAAAAAAAATCGGGAACGGCACAGAGACGGATAGCGCCGCCGTTCAAACACGGGATGGTGCCGCTCAAACTGTAACTGCACAAACTTCGGCGCAAGAACATACCTTTTCCGTCACAACGCCGCAGGGTGTTTTTACGGCGCGGTATGTTATCAACGCCGCAGGTCTGTATGCCGACAAGATTGCCGCGATGGTAGGCGATTACGATTACACTATTACGCCCCGCAAAGGGGAATACCGCGTACTGGATAAGGTGTGCGGCGATTTGGTACATCACGTCATCTTTCAAGCGCCGACCAAGATGGGCAAGGGTGTGCTGGTAACCCCCACCTACGATAACAACCTTTTGGCAGGGCCGACGGCGCAGGACGTTGACGACCGCGAGGATACTTCGACAACGCTTGCCGGTCTGAACAAGATTGACAGTTCCGCAAAAAAATCGGTACCGGCGCTCGACTTCCGAAAAACCATACGCACCTTTACCGGCGTGCGCGCCCGTCCGAGTACCGGCGACTTTATGATCTATGCTTCAAAGCATGCAAAGGGATTTATCCACGCCGGAGGCATCGAATCTCCCGGATTGAGCTCGGCGCCGGCAATTGCCGAATACGTTGCGGAGCTTTTGCAGTATGCAGGAGCGGAGCTGATAAAAAAGCCGCACGTTGTTAGTGCACGGAAGGGTATCCGTCAGTTTTCTGCCCTTTCCAACGAAGAGCGGGCAGCCCTGATTGCGGACAATCCACTCTACGGACGGATCATCTGCCGCTGCGAAACGGTAACAGAGGGGGAAATCGTTGAAGCAATCCGCCGTCCTGCCGGAGCGCGTACCGTTGACGGTGTTAAGCGGCGGGTACGTCCCGGAACCGGACGCTGTCAAGGAGGCTTTTGTACGCCGCGCGTTTTGGAAATCCTCAGCAGGGAATTACAGCTGCCGATGGAAAACATCGCCAAATCGGATAGGGGCACGGAGATCGTGTTGGGGAAATTAAAGGACAACCGCAGTTTTTAAGGATGCCGTAACGCATTAAAACGGGAAAATACCATGATGGAATATGATGTTGTAGTTATCGGGGGCGGCCCCGCAGGTTTGGCGGCAGCCCTCGCCGCGCGGGAAACCGGCGTAAAAAAAATTCTGATTATCGAACGCGACCGCGAATTGGGCGGCATCCTCAATCAATGTATCCACGCCGGCTTCGGCTTGCATGAATTTAAAGAAGAACTGACCGGGCCGGAATATGCGCAGCGTTTTATTATGCAGACTGCGCAAACGGATATTCAGATAATGCTGAATACGATGGTGCTCGATATTTCGCCGGAGCGGGTTATCACTGCGGCAGGGACGGACGGGCTTAAAACCATACAAGCCGGAGCCGTTGTGCTTGCGATGGGGTGCCGCGAACGCACTGCGGGCGCGATTGCCGTAAAAGGGTACCGTCCGGCGGGCGTATATACCGCGGGCATGGCGCAGCGGATGATGAACATGGAAGGCTGCCGCATGGGGCGCGAGGTTGTCATTTACGGTTCCGGCGACATCGGGTTGATTATGGCGCGGCGCATGACGCTCGAAGGTGCAAAGGTAAAAGCCGTCGTAGAGATTATGCCGTTTTCGAGCGGGCTCAACCGGAATATCGCTCAATGTTTGGAGGATTACGGTATCCCGCTTTTGTTAAGCCATAATATCAGCTTTATCCACGGAAAGAACCGGCTGGAAGGTGTTACCGTTTCGCAAATCGATTCGCACTTTAACGAAATTGAAGGCAC
>NZ_CALHGC010000431.1 GCF_938029485.1 uncultured Treponema sp.
ACCGGATGCTTCCGGCAAAACGGATACACCTGTCTCCACAGATAGTCCGGATTCATCCGCACCTCATCAATAACCGACATAGTTACAGTGCAGAGCGTTGCCGAAAAACGGCAGGCATTAAACACTCTGCATGAATATAAAGGTAAAGGTACCGGCAAAACCGTAATGGGTTTACCGGCAGCCCATACTTTAAAAATCGGCGGAAAACAATAATTTCAGTTTACCGATTGCATGAGGTTTCAGCGGATGTGCATATTCAAGACCAATCTTTGCGGATCCGCTAATGATAATAACCGTTCGCCCGTATACCGATTGATAAAAGTACGGCGCCAGCGGCGCAGGGTTATTCCTCAAAGAATTCAGCACATTTTTATAGCCGATGCTCATATTTAATCTATTATAAAAGATCGGGAGCCGCGGACTGCCCGTTTGAATGTCGTAACTAAAAAACGTTAGTTCCGCATCAAAGGAGAAACCGGTGTTTATGTTTCTGTCGCTTGTTCTGAGTGCCGTACCGGCTTGCAGATGTTCCGACATGGACGGAAGATATGCGCTCAGTCCCATAAAGGCACGGTTATTGAAAAAAGTATAGGTACCTAATTCGGGAACATAATAGGCATTGTATCCGGCATATCCGCTCCATTTGACTGTAAGAGGCAGTACCGGTGTATGGAACGCCATAAGCGCTTGCAGTACGCCCGCATTGGAATGAGATTCAAAATGATGGCCGTGTTTTATACCGGTTAGAAATTCAATTCCTACCGTCGATTTTGCAAAAAAGGGAGTGTTTAATGCAACGATCGATTTCAGATAAGCATAGCGAAAACTTATCTGCTCGGAAAGCACGGCATCCCTAAGCTTATACCCATAAAGCGTTTTTTGCATTGCATAATCTTTCGGGAAGAACGAAAACGATTCTGCACAAATGTCTGCGTTAAGCGCTATATGCCGGTATCCGTTCTTAGTCGGTATCGGGAAAGAAGCGCCGACGGAACCTCCTACCGTTCTGTATCGGAAATGGTTATTCAGATCATATACTTGAATTGAAAATCCTACCGGTTTCGTGTTGACGGTAAGGTTTGCATGGATTTGATGAAAAAACGGTTTAAAATAAAAGATAGATGCCGTTTTAAATGATAAAAGCGTCGTCGGATCAATACCGTAGATGTCCAACGCAAGACCTGTTTCGTTTGTTTTTTGTAGATTTTCGGGAAGGGTAACATATAACAGGGGAAACACCCGCCACATCCATGAAAGATACCGATATTTTTTCGGGTTAAGCAGCTCAGGTTTAGGAGAAATGCTGTGTATTTCCGACGCTTCCGTTATCTTCCGTGCTTCCGCTAAATCAGGAGTATAAGGCGTATAATCGGTAAGCGCTGCCTGTGCCGCGGTAAAAAGCCCTTCCGATACCGTACACAGGGTATTGTACTTTGCGTGTACACCGGTATATACAAGCACGGCATCGTTTCTTTTATTCTCTTCTTGCGGCAGCACTGCCGGATAAAAGACACCGCCGGAAATATCTTCCTTTAAAACTTTGAGTATATTTGTTTTAAGCATATACGTTGCCGCCCTGTACAGCATTCCTTTTTCCGCCCACGAAAAAGTGAGCAGCGTACCTTCATGGGTAGTATTGGTTTGCAGACACCGGATAGCCGGTAACGGTTCTTTAAACAGCAGTTTTTGAATTTTTTTCGTTTCCGTATTGATAAACAAAATGTCGCGATCAATACCGTTTGCTGCAATAAAGGCGATGGTGTGTTCCCCCGCATACACCGGATCATAGATCGCCGTATACGGCATACCGGGACCCGCCGAAAAAACAGTTTCCTGCGTTTCCGTATTATGCCTATCACTATTGCACATACCGGTGGTAGACCCGTCAGCAATCACCAGATGAGAAAATTGCCCGTCGGTCTTTACACCGCAGACGCGACCGTTACCGCAAAAAGCCGCCATTCGGAGCGAGTAGTATTCGGCAGGTAAAAACCGTTTAGTGCGCATATCAAAGACAGCCGACCGGTGTTTTTCACCCTCCAGAGATTGAACGGTATCCGTTATCAAAAGCTGCTGCCCGTCCGGCGAAAAGTTCAAATGAGAAAGAGTCCGATTTGCCGTAAATAATTTTTCGGAAGTTCCGTCGGGCGTATAGAACCGGACTTCGCCTTGGGTAAAATCAAAACACGCAAAACCTCGGTC
>NZ_CALHGC010000432.1 GCF_938029485.1 uncultured Treponema sp.
ACTTGATGAACCGTACACGCCGGGTTTATATCAGCGATTCGCGCGGCAGTGGCGGCGGTTTTGTACTGTCCGATGGTGGAATGGAGCGCATGGAGCTGCCGATTAATGTTTGAAACACCAATCGTATCACCGTCAATTAAGTACAGTGTTCCGACGCCTGCACGGGCAAGGGTTTCGACAGTATAGCCCCCTACCCCGCCGATACCGAATACTGCAACCCGCAGCTTACGCAGACGCTCAATGCCGCTAGTCCCGATGATGGCTCTACTGCGGATAAACAGCGGCTCATCTTGTGCAGCCGCACCGGTATTGTTGTATGCATCACAGTTATCACACATAGCGCTATCGCTATCAGGGGCAGATAAAAGGGTTAGCGGATTTTAAATAAAACCGCAAATACGGCGAGCGTAATAAGCAACTGTAAAATCAAGAACTTTATTAACACCTGTGTCGATGACCACTGAAGATTTTTCCGCATATGGTCATGGAGCGGAAAACGGATATTTCTAAAAATACTGATATGGAAAAAGCGCAGCAAGGCCACTTTAACAAGACCTGCGCCGCCGTTGAGCAGAATCATTCCGCTGGTCATCAACAGTAAGAACGGATTACCCGAAATAATAACCAACACACCGATAAAAAAGCCGAGCGCACGGGAACCGGCATCGCCCATCATCACCTTGCTTGGGTACGCATTATGCCACAGGTAGCCCATTAGCACGCCGGAAAGACTAAAGCATATCAATGCCCACTGTGCGCCGTCAACCAAATGCGGAATAAGCAAATATTCCGAAACTTTTACGTTTCCGATAATAAAATAAAAAACCATACCGAGTGAAATAAGCGCCATTAAAATAAGCGTGCCGGAAAGCCCGTCTACTCCGTCGGTACAATTCGTCGTATTGATGGAAAACCACAAAATTAAAACAGAAACAATAAAGAACACAACAGGATGCACGGCAATACTCTGACTCATAAACGGAATCCAGTAGAAGATGGAATTGTCAAAGTAGCAATGAAAAAGCACGACCGTTGTAATTAATGAGAGAACCAAATCCAATGCACCTTTCCGGTATTCTCCCCACGGATTAACCGATCGGTCGTCAAGGTATCCTGTGAGCATCACAAACCACGTTAAAACCAGCACGGCGATTTGCGTACCCGAAGGAATGATCAGCAGAAAAATCATGACGACAAAAATCGTAATAAACACAACGCCGCCGCCGGTCGGTTTCCCCTTTGCCGCTTCAGGAGCAATTCCGAATTCCTTTCCCCTGTCTTTCGGCAACCGGACATAAAAACGGGGTAAAATAAAAACCGTTAAGAAAAAGCCTATATAAAACGCAATAGAAATAAGTACGAGATATGACTGCAAAAGCCGCATAGGGCCGAAAACTGAAGAAAGCAGTCCCGATAAATAAAAAAGCATTGGATTAGTATATACAGCCCGTATAAAAAAAACAACCCTTCACACATTTTACACATATTACACAGGACAAGCACACCGAATATTTTTTCAAATACACTCGCAATTGACATTTAAAACGGAATTATCGAGAATACCTCAACGAGGTACTATGATACTACAAAAAAATACTGACCGCCACCGTTGGAATTTTTCACGATTCGGCGGTGTTACACAGATTCTCTTGAAAGATGCGGACGATATTACCCATCTGCACGAACTCGATTTGAAGTTATGGACGGTGCTGGCGATGCCGACACAGGGCATATTTCTCGATCCCAAAACGATTGCATTGCTTGACAGTGATTCCGACGGCTTTATTCGGCCACCCGAAATTCTGGCAGCCGCCGATTGGATAACGGCACAGCTTTCCGATCTTTCTTTATTGATGGAGAAAGGAGATTCGATTCCGCTCGTGTCAATTAAGGATGATACGCTCCGTGATAGTGCACGCTGGTTACTGGATCATATCAAAAAGAATGATGCGCAGGAAATTTCGATTGCGGATATAGAAACGCAAAAAAATTTCTTTGATTCCCATACGCCTGATTGCAATGCGGCGATACCGGCTGACGGTTCCGAT
>NZ_CALHGC010000433.1 GCF_938029485.1 uncultured Treponema sp.
CCGATACCGATCTGTACAACATCAGTGAAGGGCTTACCGGACGGAGCGGTGATGGAACCGTTCCGGACGGCCTCTGAAAAGTCACGCACCTTTTCCTGTTGTTCCAGATAAAAGGTATGCATATTTTTGCCGTTGTAGATAACATCGCCGCCCAGCTGTCCGCGTGTAAGATGATGCAGAACTTTCCGGTGTTCTCCGGTATTGATTTCTTCGCCTGAGAGGAGCCTCTCATACTTCAATTTTACTTGCTGTTCATTCGCAAGTGCACCGAGCATGGTGAGGACGCTTTCGTCAACCTGCTTTGCCGCATAATTGTAGTACAGACCGGCAGGCATCGGTATGGAGTATCGTTCGATCCGGTATGCGCCGCTATCTCCTTTCATCCATTGTTTTAGGTCAGGTATTTGTGCTTTCTGCAAATCGCGAAACAGAGAACATTCATCTAAGTTTTTCCACATGATCATCTCCTTCAGATACCTTACATATTAAGATAAAATACCGATGAGCATCAAGTTATGGATGATATGTTGTTACATCGACGGATAAGAACCTTCCCAAACAATTTTTTTGTACATATCGGGATCGGTATCTCCTTCCGTGGAAAAGCACAGTATCTTTGAGTTCTTATCGAGCTTTAATGCCGTGCGTAAATCCTTCATATCATCGTGCTGCATAATTGCGGATAACAGGCCGAAGGGTACCGCGCCGGATTCCCCTGAAGTAACCGGCGTATCGCCCTTAATGGGAGCCGCAAGCATACGCATACCGCGGGCAGCAACCCAATCGGGCGCGGAAACAAAGCAGCTGGTATTATTCTTGAGGATATCCCAAGAAATGGTATTCGGTTCGCCGCATGCGAGTCCTGCCATAATGGTTTTCAAGTCTCCTGTGACAAAATGCGGCTTGCCGTCTGCTGCCGCCGCCGACCGGTACAAGCAATCCGCAGCGCGGGCTTCCACTACGACGGTAATAGGACAATTATCGGGGAAAAGGTTTTTAAAATAGCCCTGTATAGCTCCTGCGAGCGAACCGACACCCGCTTGCACAAAGATATGGGTCGGCCGGTCTACGCCTGCCGCTTTGAGTTGCTCCGCAGCTTCTAATGCCATGGTGCCGTAACCCTGCATAATCCATGCGGGGATTTCTTCGTATCCTTCCCACGCAGTGTCCTGCACCATAACGCCGTGTTCGGTTTTTGCGGCAAGCGCGGCGGCCATACGCACGCATTCATCATAGTTTACGTTTTCGATGGTAACCTTCGCTCCTTCTTTTGCGATGTTATCGAAGCGGGTTTTAGTAGAACCCTTCGGCATCAATACGACCGATTTTTGACCGAGTTTATTTGCAGCCCACGCTACGCCGCGTCCGTGGTTTCCGTCAGTTGCGGTAAAGAACGTAGCCTGTCCGAATTCTTTCCGCAGTTTTTCGCCGGTTAATACATCGTAGGGGAGTTCCGAAACATCTTTTTTAAGCTGCTTTGCAATGTATTTCGCCATCGCA
>NZ_CALHGC010000434.1 GCF_938029485.1 uncultured Treponema sp.
AATGCCTATAAATTTTTACCTTGCATCAGATTAAAGAGTCTTTTAAACTTCTCTTTTGCCGCATTGCCGTATCGGGCAGCAAGCTGTTCCAGTGCTAAATCGATGGTTTTCTTTCCCTGTGCTTCCGCATCGGCAATCGAATCGCTTGAGCTCAGCAGTGCTATCGCTTTTTCTATCGCAGGAGAATCAATACCTTCCCGTCGCGCTTGTTCAAAATAAGCGGTAAGAGCTGCAGCATCTTCGGGATGTTTTTCGATATGCAGGATTACAGGCATACTCTTCTTCCCTTCCACAATATCGTCGCCCCGTTTTTTTCCGGCATTTCCCGCACTGATATTTTTTACATCGTCGAGTATCTGAAAGCCGACGCCTATTCCTTCAAAAAGCGATGCAAAGGCTTTGCTTTCTTCATGGCTTTTCCCCGCAGCACGCATACCCGTATAGGCGGCAAGTGCGGCGAGTGCTCCCGTCTTTAAGCGGATCATCCGTTCATAGTTCTGCCGAGAAGGAAAAAAACCGGCAGTCCGGTGCCAGTGAATATCAAGCGCCTGTCCTTCATGCAAGGCGCGGATATGCGCAAGCGCCGCGGTGTATAAATCGAGCTTTACGCTTGCGGAATCCTGATATTCTTCGAGCGATTGCAATGCCCGAAAGTAAAGCCAACTGCCCGAATTGAGCGCCGAATCGAGTCCGTATGTCACATGGGCGGCAGGTTTTCCGCGGCGCAGTTCGGAATTGTCTTCTATATCATCGTGAATAAGGCTTGCCGTATGGATTCCTTCGATGAGCGGTGTAAGCTTATAAATTTTCTCGCCGCTGCCGCCGGCAAGCTGATAGGCAAGCACCGCAAGCAGCGGTCTCCAGCGTTTCCCGCCGCCTGTAACCAACGAGGCGCACGGAGCGGACACAAGTGCAAGAGGATTTTGTTCCGCAGCGGACTCCGGTACATCAGGTAAAAAAGCGGTGCGCAGAGCGCCTTCAATCTTTTCAAGCCGTTGCTTAAATTCATCATTCATACTACTATTATACTTCATATTTTGTTGATAGAGAACTACCCTAGCGAAGTGTAAATAAAAAGGAATATATGGGAAATCAATATCGGGAACCGGACTATTGGTCGCGGAAGGCTTTTGCGGAAGGCTATCCTGCGCGGTCGGTCTATAAATTAGAAGAAATGCAAAAAAAGTTTAATCTATTCGGGAAAAACGACAGCGTGCTTGACCTCGGTGCCGCACCGGGCAGCTGGACAACGTTTTTGCTGCGGTTTCTTTCTCCTGAAGGACGCGTATGCGCAGTAGATTTGCAGCCGCTTTCAGAATCGATACAGGATCCGCGGCTTTCGTTTTTCCAAGGAGATCTGACAGCGGCGGCCATGGCTGTTGCGGTAAAAAACTGCGGCCCCTACCGTTCCGTTATCTGCGACGCGGCGCCTGCAACCACCGGTAATAAAATCGTCGATACCGCCCGCTCCGCCGCTCTTGTCGATATGGCGCTTTACTATGCCGAAACACAGCTTGAAAATCACGGAAGCTTTGCCGTTAAAATCTTTCAAGGCGGCAGCGAACAGCAGTACCTGCAGCAGATGCGGAAGCTCTTTAAAACCGCCCGTGCCTTTAAGCCGGAAGCATGCCGCAGCAGCAGTTTTGAAACCTACCTGATCGGTTTGGACTTTAAAGGCAGGGACGGCTAAATTATTGTATACAATGTTTTTTGCAGATGCCCTAGCATATATCAAGTTTCCATTGTCTTATCAGGCGGCAGATATGCCATGCGCGGCGCGGCTTCGGTTTGTCCGTACATCACAAAAAAGCGCCGTCCGGTGTTCAGGCTCCATTCGCCGAATTTTTGATGCAGTTCATACGGCAGTTTACCGCCCGCTCTTTGTCGGTGATATGCAGGTATTCCGCAATCGATCGCGCGTTTTCGTAGATATTGCGGTATGTTAGGCGTACGAGTTTAGGACTGCCGGTGCTTCCCGATGTGGTAAGAAGCAGCGCCAAATCTTGAAAAAGCTCAGTACCTTTTTCATCCGAGCGGAGCAACACGCTGTCTGCTATCGTTGTAACGGGCTTATTCATTGGAAGGATGTTTTGTGTTTCTTCCGGTAAATCTTGCGGAACGTAATAAAAGGCAGGATGATAGGTTTGAATTAAATGGAGTAAAAGTTCAGGGGCAATGTGCGCGTCCAACAGGAGCGGCACGGCTCCCGTCTGTAAACATCCGAGGTATCCGAGCAGTGTTCCCGGCGAATTGCTGCAAAGGAGAAACACGAGCCGGTGCGCAGCCTCTTTCGGAAGCGCTGCCGCAGCGTTCTTGATTTCGCCGTAATGGAGCAGCTGGGCGCTATCGGTTACCGCCAATACCCGCTGAGACTCTTCTTCGGCCTATCTCAATAATTCCATATTTCACCTCATTATTCATAGGATGACCGTATTGGAGTACCTTGCCGGTAAAGTGTTACATCGTTTTGCTAAGCGTTTCGGAAATACTGAACGCACAGTCTCCGACCTTTTCAATAGTCCGTACCATGTCGATATACAAAAGCTCCGCCTTAACATTGCCGCCTTCTTCCAAACGGTTTCGTGCGAGCTTTTTCAGATTGCTGCGCATGGCATCGATTGTTTGTTCCATTTCATCGGCAAGCGCCAACTGATCCTGCGCCAGCGGCTTATTTAAGTGATCATGCACAAAGTGAATAAATTGATTGACAATGCCGAGATAGGGCAAAAGCTTATCCATATCCTCTTTCGGAATATTGAGCTTTTTCTTCTTGCTCTTTTCGATGTGTAGCCCCAATTCATAGATATGATCGGTCATATTTTCGAGGTTATCGACGATGGTCAGCATCAGCCGTACATTATGTTCCGCTTTAACGCTGAGCGACAAACGGGAGGTTGCAATTAAGAAACGGGATAATTCTTCTTGCATTTGGTCTGCATAGTCTTCTTGCTGTACGAGCTGTTCAATGACGGCTTCAACGGATCCTTTGTAATCATCTTCCAATAAGGGGCGAATCGTATCGAACATCTTTCGTACGACCGTTGACATCATGCTGATTTCCCGTTCCGCCTGTAGGATGTACGCTTCGATGTTCTCTTTAATTGCCGTTTCGTTCGGCATAACCAGCTGATACCGTTCCGGCGATTCGTCTCCTTTGTCTTTTACCAGCCATTCTACGAAGCGGGCAATGTACGAAACAAAGGGCAGTGCAATCAAAGTATTCAAAATGTTGAACAGCGAATGGAAGAGTGCAAGCCGAATGGTTATGTCTGCAAGCCGGCTGCCTTCGGGCGTTAAACAATACAACAGTGCAAGCGACGGTTTAAAAAAGATTAAAAATAAAAGCGCACCGCATACGTTAAACAATACGTGCACCATGGCCGTTCTGCGTGCGTTGAGTTTACTGCCGACGGCCGCAATGACCGCATCGATTGTCGAACCGACATTACTGCCGAGTACGCTTGCCGCGGCAAATTCCATACCGATAACTTTGCCATAAGCCATGGTCAAAATAATAGCGGTGGTTGCCGATGAGGAATGCAGAATGACTGTTAAAAGGAAGCCCGCGACAAAGCCGATTATAATGCTGTATATGCTGCCGTCTGCAGCTAACGATAAAAACGAAAGGTTATCGGCGGAAATATCCGGCATCAGCGAAGAAAAAATACCGAGTCCTGTGAAAAGGAGTCCGAAGCCCATAATGCCTTCGCCCAAGCTTTCCTTACGGAACTTTTTGAAGAAGGTAAGAAAAAAACCGATACCGAATGCCGGAATCGCAATTTCGGCGAGTTTGAGCTGGAAGCCGACCAGTGCGACAATCCATGCGGTAACCGTAGTACCGATATTGGCGCCGAAGATAACGCCGATTGCCTGCGTTAACGAGAGCAACCCCGCATTGACGAAGGAAACGGTCATAACGGTGGTTGCCCCTGATGATTGAACAATAGCGGTAACTGCAAAACCGGTAATTACGGCAAGAACCCGATTACCGGTCATCATATTGAGGATTCGGTGAAGGCTTCCTCCGGCACTCTTTTGAATACCTTCGCTCATCAATTTCATGCCGTATAGAATGAAGCCGAGACTCCCCAGAGCCTGCAATAAGATTACAACTATTTTCATGCCGACAGCATAACAAAAGGTAATGTCTTTTGCAATGACATCCTCAGTTTATTTCGGAACGGGGAGCGGATTTAACGGTAAACTGCATTTTTTTACCAA
>NZ_CALHGC010000435.1 GCF_938029485.1 uncultured Treponema sp.
AAGTACGCAGCCTTAAGCCGGCGAGGAGTTCTGAAAAGCGATCGGATTTTTAGAACTCCTTATGCCGATTTCCAATACGGACTAGAAGTCAAGTGCGAGCGACTCTACTCCGTCAAATTTATCATTGTACTGTTGGGGATCAGGTAAAAGACCCCATGTTGAAGCATTTAAATCTTGCCGTGGGGCGGAAATTCTAATGTATTCACATTTCCCGTCACGGATAAAGAAAGACAGATACGGATTAATACGGGTATTGATAAACGAAATATCCGCCTTGTTTTCTTTCGGACTGAACCATTCGAACGGGATAAATGCCTCTCCGGTTTCCAGACCTGCCCGCCGATAGATAACATAGTACCCCTTTGGATGGGAAAATATCTTCAAGAGCTGCGTATTAACATAATACACATCAGCTTCTTTTGATTCAGCTGCAAGCGGAAATACGCTCACAGCACCAAACAGTAAAACACAGAGAATTAAATAGCGGCATATCTTTTTCATAAAGATCCTCCAGAGTATGATAACAAAATTATAGCAATGGACATCAAAAATTGCAAGGCGCCGCATTGCTTTTAGAATGTTCTACTATATATGTAGTGCCTTTTATGATTGTATATCGGTATGAATAAAGCCGGTCTCCATAAATCAGCGGAAAGTTCTTCTCCCCGTCACCGATTATTCTGCGGAGCTGTGAAAAACGATCCGATGCGGTTCCCTTGTCACCGGGAGAGGTTTTCGGGTATAGTGCTTTCCGTTTTTGAGGCCTTATGTTCACAAAAGATTTTGATTTTGACCTACCGAAAGAGTTAATTGCGCAATACCCCTCAGCCGAACGCGGAAATGACCGGCTGCTTGTATTAAATAGACGGACAGGGGCATTAACCGATGCGATGTTCTCCGACTTGCCCGATTTTTTGCCGCCCGATTGTTTAATGGTGTTTAATAACACAAAAGTGCGTCATGCCCGTTTGTATGCCCATACCGCGGGTGGCGAGGCTGAGTTTTTGCTGATCGAACCGCTCGATGAAGGCTTTGTGTGGAAAACCATCGTAAAGCGTGCTAAGCGGCAGCGGGAGGGGAAGGAGTACACCTTTGACGACGGCACCCGTGCCGTGCTGATTCCGCCCCCTTCCCCCAATGCAGCGGAGTCTGATTGCAAATATATACGATTTGACCGCTGCATTGATGACCGTTGGCTGGAAGCCAACGGTCATATCCCGCTGCCTCCGTACATCAAGCGCGGCGACACGGATGAAGATGCCGCGCGGTACCAGACGGTATACGCACAGAACACCGGTTCGGTTGCAGCGCCTACCGCCGGACTCCACTTTACGGAGCCGATTTTACAGGAACTGGATAAGCGGCATATTGCACGAACCGCCGTAACACTGCACGTTGGACTCGGTACCTTTTTGCCGGTGCGGACTGAGGTTGTGGAAGAACACACGATGCACTCCGAAAAGTTCTTTATTTCCGACGACACGGCGGAGGCCGTGGAAGCGGCTTACCGGAACGCTAAGCCTATCCTTGCCGTCGGCACCACTTCGGTGCGGACGCTCGAATCCGCGTGGAAATCCGATACGCAGCAGTTGAGCCGCGGAATGCAGGCAACCGATATTTTTATCTATCCGGGCTTCCGGTTCAGCCTTACCGGAGCGCTTCTTACCAACTTTCATACACCCCAGTCGAGCTTGGTGATGCTGGTATCCGCTTTTGCCGGCCGAAACAATATCTTTGCCGCTTACCGCCATGCAGTAGAAAAAAAATACCGGTTCTTCTCTTACGGCGATGCCATGCTCATTCTGTAAGGACACTGTCTTCTGTGCGAAAATTTATGCAAAATTATGCATATTTTGTCTATATTTTTTATTTTTATTGACTTTTTTGAATATTTATGCACTATTAGTCATTAGGTGGCATAAGTGAAACAGCGGCTAACAAGGTTAAAAACAATCAGAAAACTGATAAAATCGTACCCGATTGAATCCCAAGAGATGCTGCTCGGTTATTTGGATCGCGAGGGGTTTTCCGTTACGCAGGCAACTTTATCCCGCGATTTAAAAATGCTCAAGGTGAGTAAGGTCTCCAACGGAAAGGGTGATTATGTTTATACGGTACCGAGTGATGACCATCCTCATGAGGCTGAGCAGGCGGGTATTCAGGATTTTTTACGCGGATATATTTCTATAGATTATTCGGGGAATATGGCGGTTATCAAAACATATTCGGGGCATACCGAACTTATTTCGATGGCGCTTGAAAATATGGGGTTTGACTCCGTTCTCGGTATTATTGCAGGGCGGGATAATTGTGTGTTTATTTGTTTGAGGGAGGGAATAAGCGGCGAACAGTTTTTACGTGAACTGAAAGACCGTATTCCCGAATTGGAAGAGTGATGGAAATTTCCAAAGCTGAGCCGGTTTTAAGGGTGTTCCGATACTTTTTTAAGATATGATACGAAAATACCGATACCATAAAGATATGAAAAGCGATTATTTTAGAATGACTTCTCATCTAATAAAGAGAGTTCTCTTCTGTATAAGTATAGCAGCCGCTTTCGGAGCCGATGCATCTGCACCGAATTTCACGGCAGTAAACAAAGGTGCCGACGGTGAGTCCGCTGCCGTTACGGTAGAGACGGTAATCGATGGAAAACCGAAAACTGTCCATCTCTATCCTTTTGATCAAATACCGGATTCTGCAGAAGTTCGAAAATCGATAACCGCATCATGGTTTTCGGCTCCGCTCGAAAAAGTTATCAAAAGATCATCGGAGCTGCATACGGATTTAAAAGGAAATTCGTTTACGGTATCGGGAAAGTATGCGGAAAACAGCAAAGATATGTATGTCATTTCCGTTGTTCCCGATCTTACCGATTACAGTTTGCCGGAACACAATTTGGTGCCGCAAGGTACGTGGATGCTGTACCGTAAGCTCGATACCGGCGTTCCTTTGCTTATTAAGATATATCCGCGCGAAAATCCTGCCCTCTCGATTTCACTCCGTCCTGCAGCTCAAAAAGCGTATAGCGGTAAATCGTTTATCGATATATGTCTCTTTAATGCGTATGTGTGTAAAGATGTCGCCATAGGTGTGCCCTTTGAAACACTGTATCATATTTCACTTTCACGGTTGAAAGAATTGACTCAGGCGATAATTCCGTGGGATTTATTTAATCCGCCCCGGTATAACAGTCCTATTAAAGCGATGTCACGAATCGTAGAAAATCTTCATTATGGGTTGGTACCGATGAAGGATGCTTGCTTTGACCATGACGGAAAGCCGGTGCATATCAGCAATTCACAGCCGCAAACCGAATTGGAGATAAGTATGGCGATGAATATCGATCAAATCCGTGCTGAAGTACGCGGCGGTGTTGATTCGGCGGGCTTTGCAAAGTGGATTATCGATGGTATGGTGCGTCCGGTTGCAGGACAAGGAACCGTTATCGAATCTTTAAAACGGGCAACCGGAGTACCCAAGACGCACTTTACAAAGCCGTATATAGATACGGAGAACGTCTTTTTCGGATTGGATTGGATACGGAACCTCGGCGCTGCCGCATTAAGTTTAAATTTGAATCGCACCGTTTACCCCGATTCGTCCGGCTTGGATGTAACCGACTGTCCTTTTGCGCTTACGGGGGCTGCGGTTTCTGTAAGCACAGGCAAGGAATCGGTAAAGCGATCCGGTTTTTTGGGGTATCAGCAATATGCCGGATACCAAGTTTCATATCTTTTGCCGCTTCTGTATTATTTTGCCGTTATTGAATCCGATCATTTTTATCTTGCCTGTATCAACAGCGCGCCGGTGTCTACGGAGTTGAGAATGTACGATCGGATAGCCGTATTGTTCCCGTATTTTGACGGTTGGGGAGAATTTCATGTTGATATATATGAAAACGACGTGCAGATACCGGTCGATGAGTTTATCGAAAAGAATAAGGATGCCTATGCTGCCCTCGTACGGGTGCGTGCTCCGGAAGAGGGGCTTTTTAATCCGTGAAAATTGCGGGGTAATTGTATTTAAAATATTTTAGTAATTGTCTTTCTTCTGTTGTGCCGTGCAGCGGCGGAATTCCGGTCGAACGGCCGCTTTTTTTGCAGGGATATTCAAAAAAATAACTGTTGCATTTTTTTTTGAGTTCTTGACACTTTCTTATTCTTCTGGTATTCTCAGACGTCATTATGCTTCTGTAGCTCAGTCGGCAGAGCACAAC
>NZ_CALHGC010000436.1 GCF_938029485.1 uncultured Treponema sp.
AATTTAAACGGATGGATATTAACCGCATTGACATACCAGCCTTTGATATCGCTTAAATCGATTACGTTGATTGCCGGAACGTGAGAAAGCGGAATAAGAACCGACGAATCCAGCAGCAGCTGTTCCGCTTTTGCAAGATAGTCGAATCTTGTTTTACGGTTTTGTTCTGCCGATGCTTTCTTGATAAAATTTTCATAATCGGTATTATGCCAACCTGAATCATTTAAAGTTGAATCGGTGCGAAATAACTCCAAAAACGAGAGCGGATCTGCAAAATCGCCAATCCACGAAATAACGGCTAAATGATAATCGTCCGTTTTTAGCCGATCGTAGTATTCTTCAAAAGGTACTGTTGTAACTTCGGTTGGAATTCCTATTTTTTCCCATACGGTTTTCAATAATGCTGCTTGTTCGGCATAGAATGCTGTTTGCGGTAAGAGAATTTTTACCGGTTGCTGAGATGTAGATTGCGGCAGATTTTTTAAAAGTTTTTCCGCCTTTGCCGTATCCTGTTTATCAATGCCCGGTACTGTCGGGTATCCCGTGAGGGGAAATACCAGCGTTTTAGCGGGAATTAAATAGTCTTTACGCAATTCGCTATAGGGGAGTGCGGCAAGCAATGCTTCTCTGAGTGTTTGATTATTGCACGGCGCCGTGTTTGTTTTAAAATAGAAAAATTCGGTTGCAAACATCGGCGTAATGTGGATGGTATATGCCGCCGCTACTTTATTTAAATTAACGGATCCGCAAAGCCAGTGAATAGCTCCCTGATTAAATGCTTCCGTCATTTTATCGGCATCGTTATCCAATAAAATACTGATTGCCGGCAGCCGTACCGATTTTGTATCCCAATAAGAAAGATTTTTTACGAGACGGATTTTGTCGCCGGTAAAACTTTTTATTTTAAAAGGACCGCTTGCGATCGGTTTAAAAGCTGCGGACGAACTCGAAAATGAACTCTTGCCTGCATAACGAGTTATCTCTTTGAGTTGTGAAGGATGTACTGCGGAAAATGCGTGATGGCACAGTATATTGGCAAGCTGTTCAGCCGGATATACGAGCGAAATTTTTAATGATGTATCCGATTCCGCATACAAACCTATATGCGATGTGTCGGTGTCCTTTCCGTTTCGGTATTCCTTTACGCCTTTGACACAATCCAAAAGTGATGCATACGGTAAATCCAATGAAGGATTCAATAAATTGATAAATGAATCACAGAATACTTGTGCGGTAATAGGGTCGCCGTTTTCAAATGCGAGGTTATCCCGTAGTGTAAATGTCCACGTTAAACCGTCCGTACTGATTTTCCAATCCTTAGCTAATCCGGCGGACGGCTGTAATGTATAGGGATCGTAGGTGCACAACCCTTCATATAGAGCGGTAAGAATTTGCGCTTCATTTGCATTATACGCCGCATGTGGATGTAAGTTCGGAATACCGGTAGTAACCGAAACAATAAATTCGTTTTGGGGATATGTTTCATTTTCTGCATATACAATAAATGGAAATATACATAGAATAAGAAACAGCACTATGTTTTTTTTATTCATGAATCAATCCAAGTTCTTTCATATTTGAATATTCTTCGACGCTCGCATTGTATTCCGCTCTGCATTGATTTGCTTTTATCACTGCGTTGCGGATTGTTGTCAATTCTATTTTTATCCCTTTCATTTTTGAGCGCAATATAACATCGGTTGATTTATAATAATCGTCCAATCCGCCGAAGGTTTTTAAATAGCCATTGCATATAACAATGTATTTGTTTAACATTTCAAGTAATTGCTCATTGCTCATACCGGTTAATCGTTGTTGCAGGTCTGAGGTTCCGGACGAAAGAACTTTGAAAATGCGGATTGTTTTTGCTAAATTATCCGTAAAATCTTCCAATACAAGTATTTCTTTTTTTTGTAAATTGCTGATAGGGTCTTTAATCGATATGGTAATTTCGTGTTTTTTTTCTTCCATATTGAAAGCGCGCCTCAGTGCCTCTAAAAACTTAGTAAAAATCGTCATACGCGATTTATATATTATTTCTTGGTTAGCCATGATTTTGCTGAGGCACGTATCAAAATGATTACCGGTGGTACCGAGAATACGCAGTCCCGTTAAGAGTACCGGACGCATATTTTCTTGTTTATTGGTTTTTACATTTTCTTTTTCCGTTATGTTTAAATGACGCAATACTTCCTGCTGCAGATGAGCCGAATCGGGGCCGTAATCTTCTTTAATAACTTCCATTACAAGATCATGATAAAAAGGGAGTTTTTCATCATTTGTCGCGAGGGCTTTTTTAAGATTTTTTAATAATTTAATCGGGCTTGCGATATCCGCTTGTGTAACCGTTAAATCGGCCGGTAAATTTTTTCTAACTGTGAGTTTATATTCTTCGCGGTGTAAGCGGGCAAGTTGACGGAGCGTTTTATTAATGTTTGTGTCGAGCTTTGAAAGATGTCCGAGTGAATCCCGTAATAATCCGCCGGTTAGCGTGTCGGAAACGGAGTGAAGCGATTTACAAATTTCAGCTATTGCGCGGGTGTTTGCAAGCGTTGAATTTTCATTGAGCGCCGACCACTGGAATGTCTTATTTAATGCCAACATGGCAGCAATGCGCTGCGGTGTAAGGAAGGTGCAGTTAAACTGATATGAGTTAGTTAAAAAATCAAGCATCGTTTGATACTGTGCTAACCGGGAACCGACGATGGCCGCCCGTTCGCTATCGGCAAAGCCTTCGTTGCTGGGAACTTTTATTTCGGTCATGCGGCTGTCGTATTTATACGGATCGTCGTAGACTAAACCTTTTTTCAGTAAATTACTGCGTAGAATTTTTACCACGCTTCCGAGCGCTGCATAATCTTGTTGCAGCTGAGGAAGTAAGCGTTTATTAAACTCTTCCCGTTGAACGGCTATGTGGTGCTTCAACTCTTCAGAAAAATTTTTCGTAGATTCCATATCATCATCATCGGCATTATAAAAAAATCTTTTATACGGTTTTAAGCGGTTGCCTTTCTTCTATGCAGCAGGACTTCAGCATGAAAGAAAAGTATAGTAAAGTAATGTTATGGTGGAAGGGATATTATTTGAACAAGTAGAAGACAGTCGGCAAGACTGGAAAGTAAAGCATTCGATAAGTGAAATACTGATGGTAGTAATGTGTGGAGTAAGTGCCGGAGAACGAAGCATCTATGGGATTCGAGAGTTTGCGCGGCTAAAAGAACAATGGTTGCGAGATGTTATCGGTCTTAAACTGCCGAACGGACTGCCTTCATATGATACGGTACGGCGAGTACTAGGAATGTTAGATCCAAAAC